>CAIPFS010000329.1 GCA_903864375.1 uncultured Verrucomicrobiota bacterium | reverse complement strand
GTCTTTCCCAGGACGGGATGAATACGCTGCCCGGTGTGGTTGCCATTTCGCCCTTTCAGGGCTCAAGACCTTTTCGGACACCCCACCCGGGGCGTTGCCCCGGGCTGTCCTGTTTCGCCCCTTTGGGGCGCCAGAACGCCGATTTTTCGGCGTCCATCCATGAGCCTGGGGCAGGTCGTTGGTTGGGATGTTCTTTGGTAAGCAGGAAGTTTGGCGCCGCGACGAATGGACGCCGGAAATGCCGTCCGATCCGTGGTCTCGATTTACGTCCGATTTTCGACGGACGTGTGGATCGGACAGCCCCAACGGGGCGAAACAGGACAACCCAGGGCAACGCCCTGGGACTTCTTTCCTCTGAGTTTCACGAGCCCTGAAGGGGCGAATTCCACTGCCCTCCATCGTCCCGAAGCTCACAAAATGTCTTTCCAAGGACGGTATGAATGCCCTGCCCGGTGTGGTCGCAGTTTCGCCCTTTCAGGGCTCAAAACGTTTTTGGACACCCCACCCGGGGCGTTGCCCCGGGCTGTCTTGTTTCGCCCCGTTGGGGCTCCAGAACGTAGTCGAATTGTCTACCTCCCACCGCCGCCATCCACCACGGCCTGCATTTCGGCCAGCAGCTGAGTCCAGCTTCTCGGCTCCCAGCCGTGGCGTTCGCCCGGGCCGAATTCAATACGGGCATCCGCCGGTGGATTTGCGGTTTTCAGGAAGTCGTCCAGGCGATGGACCCCGCCATCGAGGAAGTAGTCATCCGCATCGCCCACCCAGATGTGGATTTTTCCCCGAAGCTTCGGCCCAAGGGTGGACCATTGACGCTCCATCACGAGTCGCAAATCGTACTTTTCCCAGGAAGCCCGGACGGACTCCAACTGCATTTTGCCGGTTTGCGCCTCCCACAATGCCACTGGGCGCCCATCACCACCCCGGGGTGAATAAACCGCATTCCAAGCCCCCCATTGTTGACCGGAAGCCACGTAGAAATTGCCATCCCCAAGGACATTTTCCAACTGGCATTCATGTCGCACGGTGAATTCAACCTCACCGAACCGGGTCCGTTTGCTCGGCCTTTCAAATCCGAAGCGATTCACGTACGCTTGGGCGTCGCCGTAGACATCAATGGTCTCGTAGGCCCGGAAATCAGGGGAATCAGGATAACCCGACCAACATCCGCCGAAGGTGTCCGGATAGAGTGTCTGAAGCGCCAGGGAGACCCATCCGCCGGTGGAACCGCCGGTAACGAAGCGGGTCCGGACTGTTCCCATGCCACGGAAATGGGATTCGATATAGGGTATCAACTCCTGAACGAGGGCATCGCCGTAGGGGCCATTATTGGCGGAATTGACCTGATAGGGGTCCCCCCATGGCCCGGCCCCATCCAATTGGATATGAAGAAACCGGGGACCGTTGGGTGAATGCCAGGCTGTGGCAAATCCCCTTCCCCGCTTTTCGACCGGACCAGCATCCATAAAGCGGGTTCCGTACCCGCCAATCTGAATGACCAGGGGGTATCGCCGGTTGGTTTCGGTCGTCCAATCCTTCGGCAGGGTGATCGCGGCGCGGAGAAACATGGGACGCCCCCAGAAGGCCGACAGGCGCTCCGAGGGGAGTTTGAGGTATCGAACCTCGCCGGTATCGGACGGGAGGGTCTCCGCGGGAAACTTTCGATCCAAATCGATCTCAATCCGGACGGGGTGGGCGGCGTGAACCTCGATTTTTTTCGGCGTGGAATAGAAGTTTCCCGGAGCATTGACCAACCGGAGATCCCGATTGGTCATGAGGATGGCCTGAACAAAATAGGTGCCATCCCCGAGTTCGGAGACGGCTCGCAGGGGAAACAGGGCCGGGTCGGAGGGAATCGGCGTCGACTGTCCGCGAAACTCGCGAAGGTCACATCCCAGGACGGGTTCCGCCTCGATACCGGTGGCACCGATCCGCTCGCGGGGTTCCGGTTCAACGCTCTTTCCCAGAACCACCAGGAGCCGTCCGCTGACCGCCGAATGGAAAAGATCGGTCGGTCCTTTGACGCTGAATTCGACGGGCGCACCCGGCAACGGCCTGGGCATCAGTTCGAGGGCGGGATTGGCCGCCGCTTGGAATGCGATCGGCATGCCGAAAGCACAGGCAATCCCGAGAAGTCGGAGGAGGGAAATAAGAGGTCTCATGGAAAAAGTCCGCGTGATTTTTTGGCATCCCAGACGCGTTTGACGCCGACACTCAACGCAGCGAGGCGCATGGAAATTTGACCCCTTCGCGACTGTTGGAGCACCTGGACGAATGCCCCTTCCAGGATTCGGAAAAGTTTGTCGACCACTTCCTGCTCACTCCAGAAGAAGGACTGGAGATCCTGCACCCATTCGAAGTAGCTGACCACCACGCCGCCCGCATTGCAGAGGACGTCGGGGATCACAAAGATATCCCCGCGCCGGTCCAGAATTTCGTCGGCAGCCGGTGTGGTCGGCCCATTGGCGGCTTCGGCCAGGATCCGACACTGCAACAAACCGGCGTTTTCCCCGGTGATTTGTCGCTCCAGCGCTGCGGGAACCAGCACGTCACACTTAAGGCGGAGCAGATCGTCATTCGAGATGGGTTGGGACCCGGGAAAGCCGATGGGAGTTCCATGGGACGTCACCCATTTTTCCAATGCACGGGTATCGAGGCCTTCGGGATTGTAGATACCTCCCCCGACATCGCTCACCGCCAGAATTCTGACCCCTTGCTGGGCCAGGGAATAGGCGGTCACCGAGCCGACGTTTCCAAATCCTTGAACCACCGCCGTCGCTTCCTGCGCGGCGATGCCGAGGGTATCCATGGCCCGGCCCACCAGATAGGCCACCCCCCGCCCCGTGGCTTCTCGGCGCCCGAGGGAGCCACCGAGATGGACCGGTTTGCCAGTCACGACACCCGGTACACTGACCCCGGCGTGAACCGAGTAGGTATCCATCATCCAGGCCATGGTTTGTTCATTGGTGCCGACGTCAGGGGCCGGAATGTCCACCTGAGGGCCGATGAAGGAGATGATTTCCTGGGTGAACCGCCGCGTGAGCCGCTCCAATTCGCCAGGTGAAAGTTTCCGGGGATCCACGGCCACCCCGCCTTTGGCACCGCCGTAAGGCAGCCCGGTCAGAGCGCATTTCCAACTCATCCACATGGACAAGGCGGCCACCTCGCCGAGGGTCACGTCAGGATGATAACGAATCCCCCCCTTGGTGGGCCCCAGCGACAGGTGATGCTGCACCCGATAGCCGAAAAACACGCGGGTCGCGCCATCGTCCATCCGGACGGGAATGCTGACCGCCAGGGCGCGTTTCGGGTATTTGAGGCGGTCCCGGTCCTGCTCTGGAATCCCGAGATGGTCGGCCACCAGATCAAACTGGCGCGCCGCCATGGCGAACGTGGGGTGTTCGTACAAGTCCATGCTTCAGCCTGCCTGAAGGACCGGGATTTGTCGACCGGACAGCGGTTGCGCTTGACCCGGGAGGCTGACTCCAAGGAGAACCGGCGGGCGCGAGGATGACTTGAACCGAAGCGCTTCCCATGCCCACCGATCGTGCCCAGCTCGAAGAACGCGAAAATCAGTGGCTCGCACCCCATGCCGAGCGAGCCCGGTGCAGCCGCGGGCGGGTCCATGCCGAGGCTCCACCCACCTGGCGCACGGCATTTCAGCGGGACCGGGATCGGATCATCCACAGCCGGGCCTTTCGACGTCTCGAATATAAAACCCAGGTCTTTCTGAATGGAACAGGGGATCACCTTCGCACACGCCTGACCCACACCATGGAGGTGGCGGCCATTGCCAGAAACATATCCCGGGCGCTCCGGCTCAATGAGGACCTGGCGGAGTCCATCGCCCTGGCCCATGACCTCGGCCATGCCCCATTTGGCCATACCGGGGAGGAGGCACTCAACGAACAGATGAAACAAGCCGGCGGGTTCGAGCACAACCTGCAGAGCCTTCGGGTCGTTGATGAACTGGAGCAAAAATACCCGCGCTTTCCAGGACTGAATTTAAGCTGGGAGGTACGGGAGGGTTTGATGAAGCACCAGGTGGCTCCCCTTCCCTTTCCATCCGGTCAACCCACCGGGTTTCATCAGACCTCCCTCGAAGCCCAGGTGGCCAATCTGAGCGATGAAATCGCCTATTACAGCCACGATCTCGACGACGGCCTCGATACCGGGCTCCTGGATGAAAACCGGTTGTTGCAGGATGTCTCCATCTGGGCGGAGGCCGCTCACAATGTTCGAGTTCAATTCGGCGAGCTTCCGGACGAAAGCCGTCGCTACTACACCATTCGCCAGATCATCGACGAACAGGTCATCGACGTGGTCCAGACCACCGAGGAATCGATCCGGGTCGCCGGCGTTTCTTCTCCTGACGCCGTCCGCGGCTTCGATCAACCTCTGGTCCGGTACAGCTCCGCCCGGAGGGAACAGAATCTTAAACTACGCAAGTACCTCTACCGGAACCTGTATTACAACGAAGCGGTGGCCGAACCCAACCGGCGTGCCGCCCGGCAGTTGACCGAGGTCTTTCAGCGGTATCAGGTGGACCCCACTGAAATGGATCGGGCTTCACAGGCACGGATTGAACGGTCCGGTCTAGATCGG
>CAIPFS010000328.1 GCA_903864375.1 uncultured Verrucomicrobiota bacterium | reverse complement strand
CAGGACCGTTGAATTTTGTGCCTTCATTCTCCGTTTGCCGGCGTCTGAAGGCTTTTTCGTCTTCAGGCTCCGCCTGGTCTCCCAGTCCCCAAACCCGCTCCACGCCTCGCGCCTGGACATCCTGAAAGACCATTGGAGTATGAAGATAAAACATCTGTTACTGTTGATTGCCGCTGGCTGGTTTCCATTCACCCAGTCGATGCTGGCCCAATTCGCTGATGCGGTTGCCGACTACCGCCCTGGAACAGGCGTCATCGCCGCTTTTGCCCATCCTGCGTCGGCCCTCGGTGAGCCGTCCCGATTCACCCCCGGAACCTTTGGAGGCCCGGTCGATGTGTTCGATGCCGCCTTTCTTTCCAACCAGGTGGTATCGATGGGCCCGGGTGGCTCGTTGACCTTGGAATTTCGTAATCCCATCCGCTCGGACGCCTCCCATCCCTTCGGAATCGATTTCATCCTCTTCGGTAATGCGGGTTTTGTGATCACCAACGGCGACTACTCCGGCGGGGGAATCACGGATGGCAGCCTTTACGGAGAGAACTCCGGCGGAAGCCGGGTATCCGTCAGCACCGACGGCATTACCTTTTACGTCCTCAATCCCTCCCTCACCCCAACGGTCGATACCTGGTTTCCCACCGACGGATCCGGGAATTTCTTTCTCCCGGTCAACCCGTTGCTCAAGCCGGCCGATGTCTCCGGACGGAATCTCAGCCAGATATCCTCCCTGTACGCCGGGTCGGGTGGCGGCGCCGGTTTTTCGCTGAGCTGGGCCCAGGACCAAGGCGGCGTGGGTGTTGCCATTGATTCAGCCCGGTTTATTCGGGTGGAGCCTGTCGGCGGCAGGATGGAGGTGGATGCCGTCGCCGCCGTCGATGCCACGGTTCAGGAGATGGGTCAGGACTTCACATCGGATCCGATGGCTCAAGGATGGTCCATTTTTGGTGACCCGGGCCTGTTTCGCTGGAATCAAGCCCGGCAAAATCTGGAGGTGATTTGGGACTCCTCCCGACCCAATAGCTATTTTCAATGGCCGTTGGGCACATTGCTGACCCGTTCTGACGATTTCAGCGTCGCGTTGGACCTTGAACTCAACGATATTATCGGAGGCTTTAATCCGTCGAAACCTGCTCCGATGCAACTGGCCTTCGGATTTCAAAACCGTTCCGAAGCCGAATCCCCCGGTTTCAATCGGCCCACCAGTTCCGACTCACCCGATTTGGTGGAATTTAACTTCTTTCCGGACACGGGCTTTGGGCCAACGGTTTGGCCTGCAGTCTACTCCACCAATTCGGCGATGAACTACAACGGAAGTGGCGACTTCAGTCTGTTCGATCTGCCCGTCGGAGTGCCAATGCATATCGTTCTGAACTTCGCCTCGAGCAACCAGACGCTGACGACCATGATCACCACCAATGGTGTCCTGGCCGGACCGATCACCACCGCCCGCCTCGCAACCCAAAGTTCGTCTTTTGGTGGTCCCTTCACCCAATTCCAGGTGGATACCTTTGCCATCAGCAGCTACACCGATCAGGGCGTCGCAGCCGGACCCTACGCGAGTTCGATTCTGGCGCACGGAGCGGTGGACAACATCCTAGTCACGGTTCCGCCGCCGCCCATTCGCCATTTGAGCCACAGCTGGAGCGAAGGCCAATGGGTGGAGGCATTCATCAGCCGCACGAATTGGAACTATGTCCTCCAGGCCACGACAAATCTCAGCACCTGGTCAAACGTCGGAACCCTGCAGCCCGGCAATGGTGGGCGGATGCTGATGCAAGACACACCGTCAGGTGCCATTCCTTCGCGGTTTTATAGGATTCAGGCCACTCACTCTGAACGATGAAATGGAGCCTGACATGAATCAAACTCAGCCTATGAATGGACTCGGGCAATGTTACCTCGCCGGTCTTCCGTTCTTCCGGAATGCTCTGGCGGGAGGTCTGTATTATTCGGGCATTCTTTTCGGCAGCCTGGAATGGGTGCAAACGCACTTCCGATGGCTTCGCGATCAACAAACTCCGTTTCACTCCACCGCGTCTGCGTGAAGCCAGCCTTCCCATCGGGTGATTTGCGGTTGGTCTCCCTGCTGCCCTCGGCAACGGAGATGGTTTGCGCACTGGGGCTCATCGAGCAGTTGCTGGGTGTCACCCACCACTGCGACTATCCACCAGGGATTCCCGGAAAGAGACAGGTTGTTCACGGCAACCTTCCTGCCGTCCGAAACAATCGAGTCTTTGCAGTCGACGGCGGATATATCAGTCGCCCCGGCCCCCGGGTGATCGATGGCACGGAACTTCTGGCACATCTTTTTCATCCCGGGTTGTGTTTTTGGGACGGACCCTCCGAGGCGTTTATCCCCATCAACGGATCGTTTGAAACAGCGGAGGCCTTTGCCATGGCCCGTCAGGTGTGAAGGAGGGATGAAGATGCATCGCAAGGGGTTTACGCTGTTGGAATTGCTGGTGGTGATCGCCGTCATCGCCGTCCTGGCGGCATTGGTCTTGCCGACGCTCGGGCATGCCCAGGCAACCGCCTCCCGTGCCCGCTGCACCTCCAACCTTCGGCAATTGAACCTCGCCGCCCAGTTATACTGGGACGACAACGAAGGCCGTTGCTTTCGCTGGCTGGGAGGGGAACTGGACAACGGGAGGGTCTATTGGTTTGGTTGGTTGGAGAATGGGGTCGAGGGCCAACGTCGGTTTGATGCAACCCGGGGAGCCCTTTATCCCTACCTCCAGGGGAGGGGAGTTGAAATTTGTCCGTCCTTAAATTATTCCCTGCCACAGTTCAAGTTGAAGGCGACTGGTGCCGCCTACGGATATGGATACAACCTGAGCCTGTCCGCTCCTCTCAATCGGCCCAACGTTCGTGTGGCCGACGTGTTGCGACCCGCGGAAACGATGCTCCTTGCCGATGCGGCCCAGGTGAACACCTTTCAGCCGCCAGCGTCGCCTTCGCATCCCATGTTGGAGGAGTTCTATTATGTCAGTACCAACCGGGATGAGGCGACCGTCCACTTCCGTCATCTGCATCTGGCCAATGTCAGCTTCTGTGATGGCCACGTGGGAACGGAGCGTCCGCTCCCGGATTCGATTGACTCCCGGTTGCCCGATCAATGGGTGGGCCGGTTGCCCGTCCGCCTGCTGACTCTCCCATGATTGCTTTCACCCTGCCGACGATGAAAGCCAGCTGAAGTCCTGAACGGCGCCGGAATGCAGTCCCTGGCATCCATCAGCGGTGAGCCCTGCCCGTAGCCACCGGGTCAGGGACCGGTTTATTCGGTCGAACCAGAGAGGCAACCACCGAGATCAATAGAATGGCGACGATGATCCCAAGGGAAAGGACCGGGGCAATCTTCCACGGGGAATGAGCCAGTAACATCTTTACGCCGACAAACAGCAGGACCACGCCGAGTCCCGTCTTCAGGAAATGAAACGTGTCAACCGCCTTTGCGAGTGCGAAATAGAGGGACCTCAGTCCGAGAATGGCGAAGACATTCGATGTATAAACAATGAACGGGTCCGTTGTGACCGCAAAAATGGCCGGAATGGAATCCACGGCGAAGATCAAGTCGGAGACTTCCACCAGCAGCAGCACCACGAACAGCGGAGTGGCCATGCGGACGCCATCCTCCCGAACAAAGAACCGGTCGCCCCGGTAGTCCGTGGTCACGGGCATCAGTTTCTTGAACCCGCGCACGACCGGAT
>CAIPFS010000327.1 GCA_903864375.1 uncultured Verrucomicrobiota bacterium | reverse complement strand
TGAAAGTGGTTGGATAGGATGCAGTAGGTGAGCACCCGCACCCCGCAGAACCCCGCATACGCCTGCATCCAGTGCACAAACTGCTCCTTCTCATTGGGGCCAAAGGCCAGCCGCCGCTCGACCACCCTCGAAATGCAATGGTAGTACGCACGACCCACCCCGGAATCGATCTTCAAACGCCCTCGCCGCATGCGGGAATCGTAGCCAGACCATGGCATTTGTCAAACAGATGACCTGTCCCTTTGTATGAATGGGATGGATGAACGCACTCCGCGCTTGTCCTTGGCATTCCTCCGAAAGAATCTCAGGCATGCGAATTCTTCAGGTCGCCAGTGAGGTTCATCCCTACTCGAAGACTGGCGGTCTCGCGGACATGGTGGGCGCACTGTCCAGGGCACTGGCTCGCAAGGGGCATCAAGTGGATATCGTGACCCCGGCTTATCGGGGGGTGGCGTCACGTTTTCTTGGGATTCGCCCAGCGCAATGGCGGTTCAGCCTGCCGTTGGGTTCAGAGTGGGTGACCGGTCAACTGCTTCGACACGATGTGGAGGCGGGCTTGACGGTTTGGTTTCTGGATTATCCGGAGTTTTTCGATCGGTCGGGCATTTATAACGAGCACCAGCTGGACTATCCGGATAATGCAGCTCGTTTCACGCTCTTGGCCAAGGTGGCGTTCCTACTGTCACGTTATTGGGAGCCGACGCCCGCCGTGGTTCATTGTCACGACTGGCAGGCCGGACTTGTTCCCTTGCTCATCCACCACGCCCGAGTGGCGGAAGGATGGCATTCCGCGCCATCGACCTTGTTTACGATTCACAATCTTGCCTATCAGGGGTGGTTCCCAGCCTCCCAGTGGGGATTGACGAATCTTCCCGCGAGCTGGTTTCACCGCGACAGCGCGGAGGCGTTTGGTCAGGTGAACTTCCTCAAGGCCGGTTTGAAGCTGGCCGATGCCCTCTCGACCGTGAGTCCACGTTATTCCCGGGAGATTTGCACAGCAGAATTTGGTTGTGGACTCGAAGCCCAACTGGTCCGGCGTGAGTACGAGCTCACGGGCATTCTGAACGGCGTGGATTATGAGGAGTGGAATACGACTTCAAATCCGGCGCTGCCCTTTCCATTTTCGGTGGTTGCCCTCGAAGGCAAGGCTTCCAACAAGGAGGCGTTGCAGCGTGAATTGGGTCTCCCCGTGGAGCCCCATGTTCCCCTTTTTGCCAACATCTCACGCCTGACGGGGCAGAAAGGGATGGATATTCAGCTCAGTGCCCTCCGCCACTTATGCTCGGAGGGTGCCCGATTCCAGTTTGTCCTCCTGGGGAGTGGAGATCCGGTGTTGGAGAAGGCCTATCAGGAATGGGCGCAACAGAACGGCAACCGGGTGGCCGTCCGATTGGGTTTTGACGCGGCGCTGGCGCAACGCATCGAGGCGGGTGCCGACTTTTACCTCATGCCCTCGCGGTTCGAACCGTGTGGGCTCAACCAATTGTATTCGCTTCGGTATGGAACCATCCCGATTGTACGGGCAACCGGAGGACTGGATGATTCGGTCGTGGATATCCGTGAAAACCCGGATGCGGCGACGGGTATCAAGTTTGATGAGGCCTCCGCTGCGGCACTGTCGCATGCGATTCGGAAGGCGCTGGCGGTCTTCTCGGAGCCATCGCTACTGGCGCAATTCCGCCGGAATGGCATGCAGGCGGATTTTTCCTGGGAACGCCAGGCGTCCGAGTACGTAGCGCTCTATGAACATTTGTTGCACGAAACCTGAGGATGCTTGCGGGGTGCGGGCATGGTTGGACATGAGGACGGGGGTTCGAACCCGGTTTATCTCCTTCGCGCTCCTCATTTTGATTCTTTTTCGCTCCATGGCCGACGCTGCCCCTACCGATTGGCTGGCTTACGCACCTCCGACCCCACCGTTGAAGATTCCGGCGGATCGAGCCGGTTGGGAAGCCGAGCGTGATGGCATCCGAACAACCTTGGTGCGGCTGTTGGGAAATTTCCCCCAGCGTCCGATTCATCCCGCCGTGACCATCCTCTCCCGGACTCGTGAATCGGGATATTGGCGTGAGAAATTTGTCTTCAATGACGGCATTGGCGGGATGGTGCCGGGGTATTTGCTGACCCCCCTCAGCGAAGGGCCACATCCGGCGATTTTGTACTGTCACTGGCACGGTGGCGAATATGGCATTGGCAAGGAGGAGGTTTTCCACACGAACCATACTCCCGTGGCTCCAGGGCCGACGCTAGTTGGTCGTGGCTATGTGGTTCTTGCCATTGACGCCCCCTGTTTTGGTGAGCGGAACGGTCAGGGCCCTGACCAGGAACTGGGGAGTGCGGGCGAAGCGAGCGCCGCCAAGCTCAACCTTTGGATGGGACGCACCCTATGGGGATGGATGCTCCGCGACGATTTGATGGCTTTGGATTATCTGGCATCCCGACCGGAAGTGGATCCGCATCGAATCGGGGTGACCGGGATCAGCATGGGGGCTACGCGGACCTGGTGGTTGATGGCCCTGGACCATCGGCTGAAAGCGGGAGTTGCGGTGGCATGCATTACCCGTTACCAGGACTTGATTGCGGCGGGAGGTCTCAAATACCACGGCATTTATTACTACGTCCCCGGATTGATGGAGCACTTCGACACTGAGGCGGTCGTCGCCTGCATCGCTCCGCGTCCCATCCTTTTTCTGACGGGTGAAATCGATGGAGGCTCACCCGCTTCGGGTGTTCGCGAGATCGAGCGCGCGGCAGGTCCGGTTTGGAAGCTGTATCAATCTCCGAGTAACTTCGTCAGTCGCCTGTATCCGGGGTTGGGACATGTTTATACTGCGGAAATGTGGGATTTGATGATTGATTGGATGGGGCGCCACCTTGGCGCAGACTCGAAGCCCTAAAGGCGATGAGACTCTATTTCAGTCGACTCGCAAGGCTGGCGGAATAGCCCGTCAATTCGAGAAATGCCTGACCGATTTCGCGACCGTCGGCATCGCGCACCCGGCATCCCCCCTCCCAATAGGCAACGCCGCTCAATTCATCGACGAGTTCCTGGCGATCCGAAAGGGGTTCGAGGTTCAAGGTCGTCGGTTTGCCGGAAGCGGGGTCCGTGGCCTCAATGCGTACGCGATGGGGATAGATGGCTTGAGTGATCGGGCTTTTCCACGTGCCAGTTGCCTGCCAGCGGAATTGATCGGGTCCGAGGGCGGTGGTTGCTCCGGTGGAGTTCACCCAGGTGAGGGAGGAATTCGGATCCGTGGTTCCATCGGCATTCCGGAGGCGATAGGTCATGATGTCCCGTCCGTCGTTCAGCTGGAGACAGGCCCAATCCCAACCCACCTGACCCTCACCCAATTGGCCGCTGCTGATTTCATGGTCCATCCAGGCCAGGCCCTCGACGGACAATGATTCACCATTCAGGACCAGCGAGCCGCTGGCTGCCAGTCGAGGAAAGGTCAGGTAGTAGCTGGCGGCAGAAGGGGAGTCCGCCTTGCGGGACACGCCATTCGTGCCAAAGAGGACCAACGGCTTTTCGGGGAGGAGCCGCAGATCGAGGATAGCCTCCCCCCGAATGGTTCCGGCCAGTTGGAGTTCCATCTGGGATGCCTGGCTCCATTGGGGATTAATGGTCTGGTTTGTTCCGATCAGCCGCCAGTTGCCGTTCCAAACGTCGAGGTGATTGGTGGCGGAACCCGCATCCCAGCCGGAACGGTTCAGTCGCGATTGATGGAGGAATCGGCCTGCGGCGACATCCAGGAGTGCCATGTGGCCGAGGTAAAAAGGACGGTGGGTAAAGGAGGTGGATGTTTCCTGTTCTGAAAGCTGATTCGGGCCTGCCTCCCGGAAAAAAGTGGCTTGAAATCCAAATCGACGTCCTCCGGCGGCTCGCAGGTGTCCGGTGATATACCACCATTCCAATTTGAATTCGGGATGGCTTCCATGGTCCCTCGGAAAAGTGAATCCATGGCCCGGTTGGGGAATCGCGTAGCCGTCCTTTGTGTTCGGGATCGACGGGGATTCTGCTGCAGAAGTGCCAGTCCCAAGGGTCCATCCTAAAAGCAGGTGCAGGAAAACGGCACGGCATGAATGGAACCGACGGTGCCATCCAGAGCGGCTCGGCGGGGTGGGGTAATCCGGGAGTCTATTCATCTCGATCCGAGGGTAGGAAGGAACCCCATTGTCCGACGGCATAGGCGGCGGCAGAAGCCGCGATGGTCACCAGCAGCCCCAGTGCCGCCATTTGTCCCCAGGGAACGGCAAACTGGAGGGTCCAACCAAATGCCTGTTTATTGATGACGTAAACCAGGAGTGCGCCCAGGGCGATGCTCACAGCCAGCCCGGTCAGGGAACCGACAGACGCCAGGAGACCGCCCTCCCAGGCACTACTGAAGGCGATGCTCCGTGGACTCATGCCCAAGGCACGAAGGGTGGTTAATTCGCTGCGCCGTTCGAGAAGAACGCTAATCAGGGTCAGGGCCAACCCGGCCACAGCGACAACCATGCCGATCAGTTCCAGGGCGTAGGTGATGGAAAACGTCTGGCGGAAGATTCGCAGCAGTTCGGTTCTCAAATGTCCGTTGGTGAACACCTGAAGTCCGGGATACTGAGTCAGCAATTCGGAACGTACGACTTCAGGGGACACCCCTTGTCGAAGGTTGAGAATGAGACTGGTTGCCAGTTCATCCTGGACCCACGCCGCCATGTGGTGACAG
>CAIPFS010000326.1 GCA_903864375.1 uncultured Verrucomicrobiota bacterium | reverse complement strand
TTGCCTCGCTTCAAGGGGCTACAGGATTTCCGGCGTACCGGTGACCCGGCCTCCATGCACCCGTCGGAACGGTCTCGAGGGCCGCCTGGATCGAGATTCGACACGGCGGATGCCGCTCCGCTATTCTTTGCGCGTGAGCGCTGAAAAGTTGGGGCGACTGCGGAGTTTACTCTCGGGCTACGAGTCGTGCGTCGTGGCTTATTCCGGGGGTGTTGACTCGGTTTTTCTGGCCCGTATTGCCCACGATGTCTTGGGGATTCGCGCCCTGGCCGTGATCGCCGACTCCCCCAGCCTCCCCCGTCGCGAGCTGGAGGAGGCCGTCCGCCTGGGACGCGATTTTGGATTTCCGGTGGAGGTGGTGGCCACCGCTGAGTTTGCTGACAGCCGGTATCTGGAAAATCCCGGCAATCGCTGCTATTTCTGCAAGCACGCCCTGTTTGCCGAACTGATACCCCTGGCTCGTGCCCGGGGGTTCGCGGTGGTGGCCTACGGGGAGAATGCCAGTGATTTGGGGGATCATCGGCCCGGGGGCCTGGCCGCTGCCGAATTTGCCGTGCGCGCGCCGTTGAAAGAGGCAGGCCTGACCAAGGCGGAGATCCGGTCGCTCAGCTCCCAAATGGGTCTGCCAACAGCGGACAAACCAGAGATGGCCTGCCTAAGCTCCCGGATTCCCACCGGCGAAGTGGTGACGGTCGCCAAGTTGCGAATGGTGGAGGAGGCTGAATACTTTCTGAAAGACCTCGGATTTTATGATGTCCGGGTTCGGCATCATGAAATGGCAGCCTCACCGCTTTCTGGAAAGCCGGGCTATCTGGCCCGGATTGAGGTGGGGCCGGGTGAGTTGTCCCGGCTGCTGGAGGCGGGAAACGTGGAGCAGACCCAAGTGCGTCTGAACGAAATCGGGTACCAGCATGTGACCGTGGATCTGAAGCCGTACCGGCGGGCGGGGGTGCCCATTCGATTCGGAGCAGCGGCGCCGGCGATCACAGCCCCGACGGGTGATCGATAAAGGTCCACGGCAACGCGAAGGTGGCACTGAGTTCCGCTGCCAGAGCCTTCACCCCAAAGGTTTCCGTCGCATAGTGACCTCCGTAGAAGACGTTCAATCCGAGGTCTTCCGCCAGTGCATGGGTCCAGTGCGGTCCCTCACCCGTGATGAAGGTATCCACTCCCTCTGCGGCTGCCTGAGCCAGTTCCGCGCCTGCTCCTCCGGTGCAAATCCCAATGCGGCGGCAATGGGGTGAACCGCCTGGAAGCAAAAGAGGCGGGCGTCCAAGGCAGGCGCCGAGTTGCGAGGCCAGTTGGTCCCGGTCCACGGGATTCGTGAGTGTCGATTGGACACCGATCGAGACACCGGACCGGAAGAAAAAGGGCTGATGAACCGTCCAACCCAGGGCGACGGCCAATTGGGCGGCATTGCCCAGTCGGGGATGTCCATCCAATGGGAGGTGCTGGGAATAGACCGCGAGGTCGCTTTTGATCAGGCGACGGATCAGGTCATATCGGCGGCCGGTCCACGGGCGGGTTTCATTCCAAAACAACCCGTGATGGACCAGCATCAGGTTGGCTCCCGCATCAATGGCGCGCTGGATGGTGGTCATGGAGGCGTCCACCGCAGCCGCCAGTCGAACCACCGTGCCGCCATTTTCGACCTGCAGCCCGTTCCAGGCTCGATCGTAATCCTGAAAGAGGGCTGGTTGGAGCCAGGCATCGGCGGACGCAACAACTTCAGCGAGGGTCACCATGGGAGGAGGGAACCCTATTGGAAAACGAGCCAAAAGGAAGCTCGGACCGTCATTGCCAGCGCGGGAATTTTATCGGATGCTGGATAGCGTGACGCTTGAAGATTCGATAGGTGACATTTTGCGAAAAGCTCGGATTTCCGCTGCTGCAACCCCGGAAGCGGTCGCGGCCGCGGCCGGTTTGAGTGCGACGGATTATGCACTCCTGGAAGAAGGTGGACGGGTTCCCAAGGCCCTGGATTATCCGGCGGTCGGACGCCTGCTGACCCTGGACGGAAAAAAGCTCGAACGCGTGGCCTCCGGTTGGTTGCCCGCGCCGGTGGATCTATCCCTGTGGAGGGAGCTCCGCGTGATCACCACTGAAGATCCTCAGGACGGAATGAAGGTGCATGCCTACCTGGTCTGGGACGAGGTCACGCGGGAGGCGGCTCTTTTCGATACCGGATTCGACGCCGGTGTGATTCAGAAGGTCATCGACGAGAATCAGCTGCAGTTGAAGCATATTTTCATCACCCATTCGCATGGGGACCATGTTGCGGCGTTGGCGCCCCTCCGCGCCCTCCATCCCAAGGTTCGCCTCCATTCTAGCTCGAAGGCGGCTCCAGCCGAGGCCCGGAACCGGGCCAACGACTTCATCAATTTAGGCAGCCTCCGCATCACCAACCGCGACACTCCCGGACACGCCGAGGATGGGGTGACTTATGTGGTTGGAAACTGGCCCGAGGACGCCTCTCACGTCGCCATCGTGGGGGACGCGATTTTTGCCGGATCCATGGGCGGCGCGCGCGACCAGTTGGAACTGGCGCGCACAAAGGTCCGGGAACAGATTTTTTCACTCCCATCCGAAACCTTGATTTGCCCCGGGCACGGGCCGTTGACTACTGTCGGGGAGGAAAAGGTCAATAACCCCTGGTTTTTATGAACAGTTGTCGCCGGGAATTACGACGGACATCCCTTGGGATGATTTCTTTTGGCATTCCCGCCGTGCTGGTCTCCTTCCTCCTGGCGTCTCCCTGCCTGGTCGCAGAAGATTCGCCAGCTGCCGCCGCGCCGGTTCCTTTGTCGAATCAGCCATCCCTCCAGCCCTCTTTGGGGCCAGCGGATTCTGTACCGGCGGTGCCCCCATCGAACCCGACCTCGTCAAGCCTGACCCCTTCGACGAATACGGTTGCGGGTGAGGTTCCCGTGATGGGAGTTCCGCTGGCGGCCAAAGATCCCCTCAACCATTACCTGACCCGGGAGAGGGTCGAGACCCTTCAGGAGCGCATTCGTCCCTCGGTTCAAAATATTGAGGCCCGGGGTGGTGCCGCCCGATTCATTTGGAATCAGCGCCACGAACCGTCAACCATCCTGCAGTTGATTAATCCGCTGGCTCCGACCGAGTACGGCGTGAGTGGTGTGGGTTATTATCAGGTCCCGCCCTCCGTGGCGGCGGGTCACCCCCCATTGCCCCGGGGCTTTCGCGACGATCGCACCCATGAAGCCAACGGGATTTTCTTCCGTTCGGGTTGGTAGCCGCTGAGGCTGGAAATGATGGGCAACCGAAGGTTGTCTATTGGACGGGAAGCTCTTCTTCCCTGTGGGGCTGGGCAACTGTGAGCACGAAGGTCATGGCCAGGAAATCAATCCACGGTGCAGCAGGGCGATTCCTGTGTTCCTGAAGCCTGATTTTTCAAAAACCCCTGCCCCAATGGGGTGCGGAGC
>CAIPFS010000325.1 GCA_903864375.1 uncultured Verrucomicrobiota bacterium | reverse complement strand
GTCCCTTCATTCCCCGGGCAGGCGGCCTATCTCATTCCACCCATCGCCAACATTGGCGATGGGCCCAGCGGGCTGGTCTACGACTATGGAACCAGTCTTCCCGCAGGACTCCGGCATCGCTTTCTCCTGGCGGATTTCAAGGGAACCAGTGCCCGCAGCGGCATCTATTCCATCCTGAACCGTCCGAAGGGCGCCGGATTTGAGATGGTGGCCCACGATACCTTTATCTGGAATGTCCTGGTGCCGGACGTCGACCTGGGGCCCGACGGAAGCATCTGGTTTTCGGACTGGCACGAAGGCTGGCCGAAGAGCAACAAGGGAAGGCTTTATCGCGCCTATTTTCCGGAGGTTGTCGCCGATCCCATCGTGAAGGAAACCGCCCGGCTGCTGGCCGCCGGGATGAAGGAACGAGGCGGGCAGGAGTTGATCGAACTTCTCTCCCACCGGGATTTTCGTGTCCGTCAGGAAGCCCAGTTTGAACTGGCGGTCCGCGGCTCTTCCTCCTTTACCGACCTCCGGCGGGTGGCCCTGGAATCCAGCGGTCATGCTGCACGGATTCATGCCCTTTGGGCCATTGGCCAGATGGTTCGAACAGGGCCAGCCCGTCTGTCCGCCGGAGAACTGGTTTCACTGGCACCCCTTCTGGGTGACCCGGATCCCGAGGTGGCCGCCCAGACCATTCGCCTGGTGGGCGACGCCCCACCCGGCGATTTGGAACCGTCCCTGATCGTGGCCCTTCGGTCGCCGCAGCCCCGCCAGCGCTATTTTGCCGCACTGGCCATAGCGCGTCTTTGGAAGGCCCGGGAGTCTGCGGTGACGGCCGCTTCGAGAGGGGCCAGGGGCACCGTCAAACCGGTCGCCCCTCCCTGGGAACCGCTTCTCACCCTGGCGCGCGGGAATACCTCCCACGATCCCCTGCTCCGTCATGCGGCGGTTTCTGCCCTGGCAGCCTTGGTGGCGCAAACGCCGGATTCCCTGCCGGTTCTTCCGCCCGGTGGGGTACCCGGGGATGAAGCCCGGATGTGCCTGCTCCTGGCGCTGCGGCATCAGACCAATGCCGCTGTTTCCCTGTTTCTGGCCGGGTCCCCATCCGAACCCCTGCTGGTCCTGGAAGCCGCACGCGCCATCAATGATGTGCCCATCGTCAGCGCCCTTCCCGCTCTGGCGGAGCTGGCGGATGCGTCGCGGCTTGATCCGTTGCTGACCGGGCTCAAAGCGGCGGAGACCGCTCTGGCCCGGCAGGGGACGGCACCCACGGCGGGTGTCATTCGCGACGTCCGGGCGGATCAACCCCTCCCCTGGGGTACCCAGGCCCTCGACCTGGTGACTCCGTTGCTGGTCCGCATCGTCAACGCCAACTATCGCCTGGGAACCGAGCCTGCCGCCCGGCGTCTGGCGGCCCTGGCCATTCGATCCGATCTTCCCGACCTCGTTCGCGGCGAAGCCCTCCACGATTTGGGAACGTGGGCCCACCCATTTCCCAGGGACCGGGTGGTCGGAATTTTTCGACCCTTGCCGGCGCGTGATCCCCAACCCGCCCGCGAAGCCTTGTCCTCCGCCTTTTCCGCCTTGATGTCCGGCGCCGGTCCGGAATCCGTCCTATCGGCGGCAGCGGATGCATCCATTCCCTTGGAATTAACCGCGGCAACCCCGTTCCTCCGGGCACTCGTATCCGATCCGCAACGCCCGGCGGGGGCCAGGTCGTCAACCCTTCGGGCTCTGGTGGCCCTCAGAGCCCCGGATTTGGATGAAATCCTCCGTCGTGCCGCCGCTGATCCGGTGGAGGGATTGAGGCTGGAGGCCTCCCGGCTGAACGCCATTTTGCATCCGGAAGACGCTGCGGGACAACTCGCGGCCCAACTCCAATCGGGGTCCGTCGCGGAACAACAAGGGGCCTTCACCGCCCTGGGCCGCCTGAAATCAGATGCCGCCGACGCCATCCTTGCGGAATGGCTGGATCGGTTGATGAAACGGGAGGTGCCCAACGAGGTCCTATTGGACCTGGTGGAGGCGGCCGCCTTGAGGCCTGCGGCTGCGGTCAAATCCCGCCTCGAAGCCTATAACCAGTGGAAGCTGCCGCAGGACCACCTGACTCCCTATCGGGAGGCCCTTTTCGGCGGGAATGCGGATCGGGGCCGGAAAATCTTTTATGAGAATGCCGCCGTGGGCTGCACCCGCTGCCACCATGTCGGGAATGATGGGGGTGGCAATGCCGGACCTGTGCTCGATGGCATTGCCACGAAGCAACCCCGGGAATATCTGCTCGAAAGCATTGTCTTTCCCAACCAGCAGATCGCTCCCGGCTTTGAATCGGTCACCGTGACCATGAAGAATGGGGTGTCCTATGCCGGGCTGGTCAAAGGAGAATCCGCCTCTGAACTCGTCCTGCTCTCACCCGAGGAGGGCGAGGTGCGACTGGCCCGGGGGGAAATCCGGGATAGGTCCCGGGGATTGAGCGGAATGCCCGAGGGACTGGGTCAACTCCTCAGTCGGCAGGAGATCCGAGACGTCGTTGAATTCTTGGGGACACTCAAATGAATGGGATTTAATCCAGCGTTCATGCTATCTTCACCGGTGGGGTATATCCCTTAGGTCGGAAAGATATGCGTTTGTTGTTGATTGAAGATGAGCCCAAGGTGGTCGATTTTGTGGTCCGTGGTTTGCGTGCCGAAGGCTGGGCCGTGGACTTCGCCCTGGACGGCACGGAAGGCCTGGCCCGGGCGACGGAAGTACCCTACGACATCATCGTTCTTGACCTGATGCTTCCTGGTCTCACCGGAAGCGAGGTGCTGCGTCTGTTGCGGGCTCGGGGAGTGGAAGTGGCTGTTTTAATTTTAACCGCGCGGGATGGTACCGGCGACAAGGTCGATCATTTTGAGGCGGGTGCGGATGATTATCTGACCAAGCCATTTGCTTTTGAAGAGTTGCTGGTCCGCATCAAGGCCCTGATGCGCCGCCCGAAGACGGTTTCACCGCAGATTCTCAAGATTGACGATCTGGAAATTGATCGACTGGCCCAGCGGGTCCGGCGGGGTGGACGCAACATCAGCCTGACGGGCAAGGAGTACAGCCTGCTGGTCTACCTGGCTTCCAATCCCGGGCGCATCCTGACCCGGACCATGATCATGGACCATGTCTGGGACGAAAGTTTTCAGGGCCTGACGAATATTGTGGACGTTTACGTCCGCCATCTTCGCTCCAAGCTGGACGACGGACAGCAGGTGAAGCTCATCCAGACGGTTCGCGGCATGGGGTATTGCCTCAAAGCCCCGGACAAATGAAACGGACCTCGCTGCGATTTCAGCTGTTGAAATCGTACGCCACCTGGATGGTGGGGGTTTTTGCGGTGCTGGGATTGGTTCTGCACACCGGGTTGAACGGATTTTTGACCCACGAATTGGGGGTGATCCAACAACAGCGTGCGGAGAGCGTTGCCGAAATGATTCAGGCATGGCGGAAAACACCCTCCGGTCGATCCCTGTTCGAGGAAATGGAACTTCGGTTTTCTCCGTTGGACCGCGGCTGGATTGTTCGGGTGGTCGACGCCCACGGCGGACCCCTATTCCCCTCGGCATCGACTGCTGATCCGTTCCGGGGTATCCCGGCTGCCATCCGTGCCGGAACCCGTCAGGTGGAATTGCCCAACGGAGAGAGGGCGGTGGTTGGAGCTTTCCCCCGCCCGGGCGGAGGTTGGGTTGAAGTGGCCGAATCGCTGGAACCGATCTTCAACAAGGTCGCTGAGGTGATGGTCGTTTATCTGGGGGTTGCCTCCCTACTGGCCATGGCCGCCCTGACGGGCGCCTGGTCACTGATAGGTCAAACGTTGAAGCCGGTGGAGGAAATCGCCGCCGCAGCGGACCGGATTACCTCCCACAATCTGAGTGAACGATTGCCCGTCCCCGCCCGGCGTGACGAAATCGCCCATCT
>CAIPFS010000324.1 GCA_903864375.1 uncultured Verrucomicrobiota bacterium | reverse complement strand
TTTGCGTCATGATCCACCCAGCGTCGTGGAGGCATGGCTCACCGATTCCCGCCCGGCATTCCGTCGGGTCGGTATTCTGGCGGCACGGCACCGGGCCATGGCTGCCTTCCAACGTGGCCGACCGCTGCCAGTGGTGTCCCAGGTGAGCCGGCAGATTTCGACCCTATTGAATGACCCGGTTGCGGAATTGGTCGAGGAGGCAGGCCGCGCCATTTATGAAATCCCGCTGGCGTCCGCCTACCCGGCACTGGCAGGTCTGATCACCCGCGTTGATCTTTCACCAGCCCTCTCCAGCCGGGTGATCCATGCCAATTTGCGTGTGGGCGGCCCCCGGCAGGCTCAGGCCGTTGCCAATTTTGCCCTGCGCCGTGACGCACCTCCCGAAGGACGGGTTGCCGCATTGGGAGCATTGTCGGAATGGGGTCATCCCAACGCCATCGATCGGGTCAACGGACTCTGGCGACCCATGATCTCTGGACCGGCTTCCACAACGTCGCAATCGCCAGCCGCAACCGACGTGGTCGGGGAAAAGGACTCCGCGACTTCAGCGCGAACGAGCCCGCTTCCGCCCGATCGCACTGTAGAAGAGGCGATGGTCTCCCTGCCGGTGGATTTGGGGCGCAATGCCTCCTTTGACGCTGGGTCTGCCGTCCAGCGAAACGATCAGGCTGCCCGAAGGGCCTTCCTCCGAATCGCCCGGGAGATCTTGAACCCGGCGACCCCGGACGCAAATGGCCTTGTTCTGGGCGGCCCCGAGGCACCGGAATCCGTCCAGCGGGCGGTCGTGCAAACGGCGGTGGGCCTTCAAACACGGGAGGCATCGCATGCGTTGGCCGAGCAATTCCATCGTCCCCAGTCCAGTGTCGCCCTCCGGGTCACTCTTGTGGAAGGTTTGGTTGACCTTCAGGCTTCGGAGGCCTTCGACATTGTTGCAGAAGCCCTTCAATCGAAGGAGACCGAAGTCCGGGAGGCCGCCGTCAAAGGTCTGGGACAGTTGCAAGGGAAACATGCGCCCGGGCTGCTCAACCAAATCGTCCTGGATGCCCTGGCCCCCGCCAGTCCATCGGCCGCTGCCGCCCAGGCGGCTTTGACCGCCCTCGGGCGCATGGGCACTTCATCAGCAACCGCTCTGTTGGAAGGCTATCTGAAGCGACTCGATAACCACCAATGGCCTTCTGCCCTCAGCCTGGACCTCCAGGACGCGGTCCTGCAAAGTTCCGACGCCAGACTCCATCATTGGTCCAATCGATGGCCCGCCCACATCGATGAGGTCACCAACCCGACCGACCGGCAACCGTGGCTGGCGGGTGGCAATGCAAAACGCGGCGCACGGATTTTTCGGGAAAACCCCGCCGTTCAATGCGCCCGCTGCCATCGCGTCGGGAATGAAGGCGGAACGGTGGGACCGGGTCTGGATGGCGTCGGTACGCGGGCGACACGAGAGGAATTGCTGGAGAGCATCGTTTTCCCCAATGCCCGGCTGGCACCCGGGTTTGAAGTGGCGGCATTGACCTTGAATTCCGGGGCTGCCATCAACGGAACGGTCAATGCGGAGACCCCGGAAGAATTGACCATTGAGACCGCCAACGATGACGGCCAGCTTCGACGCATCACCCTTCCGAAATCCTCAGTTGTTCAACGCCAACGGGGGCCCAGTGCCATGCCCGAGGGACTTTCCCGCCAATTGAAACCGACCGAATTGCGCGATTTGGTCGAATTCTTGAGTTCGCTGCGCTAACATCCTTTCAACGGAATGAGCTCCAGAGCGCGAAAACTCGGCATCCTTTTGTCGGGCCTACCCGAGGCACCGGCCTTCACACAGGGCGTTCGCCTGGCGGAAACCGCCGTCGACGCCGGATGCGATGTCTATCTCTACTGCATCGACGAGGCGGTCCGGGGCATCTCCCGGTCGGATCTTCAACGCCTCAAAGGCAGGGGATTGAAACTCTACGGGTGTGCCTATGGGGCGCATCGGCATGGAGTTGCGGTGGATGACTCCGCCGTGTTTGCCGGCCTCACGGTGGTCAGCGACCTGATCAGCAGCACCGACCGGTTCGTCTGCTTTCCATAAAACCGCCATGATACCCTCCGTCCTGGTCCTCGTTTCCTCCGATCCCACCGTCAGCTCACGTCCGGCGGAGGCAGTCCGAATTGCCGCGGGAGTCGGCACCTGGAAAAAAGCGGACGTCCGCCTCTACCTGCACGGCCCGGCCATTGCAGCCCTGGGGGAATGGGTGGACCACCTGAAGGATGATGACAACTTCACCCGGTATCTCCCCATCGCAACGGATGGGGGACGCCCCGTTCTGGTCGAAGCCGGCCACCCCGCCATCGCCGAGTTGGGAGAAACGACGCTGCCATTCGAGGAAATCACACCGAGCCAATTGGCAGATTGGGTCCGACGCTCCACCTACACCTTCCGGTTCTAGCTTATGCATCAATCGCTCCATTTAATGACCACGCCGGCACCCGACTGGGTCCGTCGATTGATTCAGGACCAACGCACGTCCCCTGAAACTCAGGTGGTGGAATTTGATCTGGCATCCGAATCCGTCGATTACCGGGAGGTCCTCGAGTGCATTTTTGCCAGTGATTCCATATCCGTTTGGTAGCCCCGGTGACCATCAAAGCAGACTAACTGAGTCTGGTTTGACAAGTCGTGATTTCAGACTGAATTTTTCCCCATGACGACTCTTGCCCAGACCGAGGCACCTGCCCAGGACACAGTGGTTCATCTGACTCCAAGCGCCGCAAGCCAGATTGCGGAGATGCTTTCCAAGGAACCCGCCACCCCCGCCAAGTATCTCCGTGTGTTTGTGGAAGCCGGCGGATGCTCGGGAATGCAGTACGGCATGGTCTTCGACGAGCGGCGGGATGATGATCTGCTGACCGAATTGCACGGAGTAGGCGTGGTGGTGGATGGAATCAGCGCCAATTATCTTCGGGGCAGCACGATTGACTTCAGCGAGGAACTCAATGGAGGGGGGTTCAAGATCAACAACCCCAACGCGCACAGCAGCTGCGGCTGCGGCAAATCGTTCTCGGCCTGATCCGGTGGATTCGGGGGGCGTTGACCGGTCTCGGCCCATGGATGGATGACGGTTCAACGATATGGGCCGCGTTTTTTGGTTTCGCCTTCGGACTTCGTTTGGCATGGTGAGACCATCATGCGTTGGTTGAAACCGCTGCTCCTCCTGCTCTGGCTCGCAAGTTCCCTGGTCTCGCTTCGAGGCGCGGAGTTCAAGACCGTGGCTGGCGAAATTTACAAAGGTGAATTATCCGCTGCCGACAAGGATGGGCTGGTGGTGAGGTTGGAGAGCGGCGATTTTTCGCCGCGGGTCGATTGGGCCAAGCTCACCGACGAAACTCTCAAGGAACTCGCCGACAATCCCAAGGCCAAGCGGTTCGTTGAACCGTTCCTGGACCCACCCGCCGAGACCATCGCGGTCAAAGAGGCCAAGGAAATTCCCGTCCGTCAACCGGAGCGCCTCGTATTGCCCGACGGGAAGAAGGGCTTGGTGGCGGCATTGACCACTCCCAACGGGTTGATTCTCCTCGGCGCCCTGTTCTTTGCCAACCTATTTGGTGCATACGAAGTGGCCCGGTTTAAGTGGCGCCCGGTCGCGTTGGTTTGCGGCGTTTCAGCCCTACTTCCGGTTGTCGGTCCGATAATTTTCCTTTTGTTGCCGAAAGTGGCTCCAGTTGAGTCCGAGAATGCGACCCAGGTTGCCGTTCAAGAAACCAAGGTCGGCGTCCCGACGAGCGGGCCGGCTCCAGCAGGAGCGCCATCTGGTGGTGCAGCTGCGGCCCTCGGACTTGCAAAGAGCACCGGCGGCGGCGGTGGCGCTCAAGAGGGCCTTCCACGGATTTTCAAGCGCGGCGAGACGACCTTCAATCGACGCTTTTTTGAGACCCAATTCCCCAGCTTCTTCCGGGTCGTCGTCAGTGAAGCCGATAAGGAGCTGGTTCTCGATATCTCGGCAGGCAAACAAAGCGTGGTGGCCACACGCATCTCGCGCATTTCAATGACTGAAATTCACGTGAAAACCGCCACCAACGCTGAAGCAGGCATCAACTTCGCGGAAATCAGCGAGGTAAAACTTCGAAACAAGGATTCCTAGGCCGACCTGACCTTCAGATGCGTGCATCCGACTTCCAGTAATTTGTATCCCCCCTCCGGAATGAAGCTCCGTGCGATTCTTCTATTTGGCGCTCCCGGTGCCGGCAAAGGAACTCAGGGAAAAATTTTGGGGCAGATTCCAAACTTTGCCCATTTTTCGTGTGGCGACGCTTTTCGGAATCTTCGGGTCGATAGTCCATTGGGGCGGGTATTCGTGGAATACGCCTCTCGAGGACAACTGGTTCCCGATGAACCCACCATCGAACTTTGGAAAGGTTCGATCAACGGACTGACCGCCACAGGACGCTTCAATCCGGAGGCCGACACGATCATTCTGGACGGTATTCCCCGAAATCCGAGGCAGGTGGAATTGATGCACGATCTGATCGAGGTGAAGGCGATCTTCAACCTCTTCTGTCCCGTCATCGAAAAGCTCATCCACCGGCTTCAGCGGCGGGCACTTAAGGAAAACCGCCTCGACGATGCCAATGTCGAGGTGATCCGTGCTCGATTGGAGACTTACAAACGCGAAACCAGGGCGGTCCTGGGTTGCTATCCCGAGCATCTCATCCACCAGATCGACTCCACCCAGGAACCGCTTCAGGTCTTGCTGGATATTCTAAAGATTCTGGCGAAGATCCCCAAGCCTGCCGTCAGCGACGGAAACACCACATTCATGGTAAATCCCGAAGTGCTTTCGCGGCGCGGTTAACTGCGGCGTCGCAGGTTTCCGGCTTCATTGACGTCTTCCGCTTTCAAGATGAGCGAACTCCGTCCGCGAGTGGTGTTCATGGGAACTCCGGAGCTGGCTCGCTTGATTTTGCACCGCCTTGCGTCCGATGATCGTTTTGAGGTTGTGGGAGTCGTTGCACAACCGGACCGCCCCTCCGGGCGCAACTTGGTCCCTCAACCGCCACCGGTAAAGATTGAAGCCGAAACGTTGGGGCTGACCATCTTGCAACCCGAAAAAGCCAGGGAACCGGCGTTCATCGAGAAGCTCCGGACATTGAGCCCGGACGTTGTGGTGGTGGCCGCTTACGGACAACTGCTCCCTCAGACCTTGTTGGACGTACCTCTGCTGGGATGCCTGAATCTTCACACTTCCATTCTCCCCCGTTGGCGTGGTGCCGCTCCCATCCAATGGGCCATCGCTTCTGGAGACAGCGAGACCGGGGTCACGCTCATGCGGATGGAGGCGGGTCTGGATACCGGCCCCATGCTGGCGGTCGCCAGGACACCCATTGGCCCCCACGACAATTCAGAACAACTGCATCACCGGTTGGCGCTCATGGCTGGGGAGTTGCTTGTGGACCGGCTTCCCGACTACATGGCCGGGAGGCTCCCGCCGATTCCACAACCCACCGAAGGAGTGACTCACGCCCGCAAAGTCACCCGAGAGGACGGACGGATCGATTGGAAACAATCCGCTTCCGTCCTGGACCTGCGACGGCGGGCCTTTACCCCATGGCCGGGAGCATTCTGTTTTCTACCTCAGGCTTCACAGCCCAAACTTGTCAAAATCCACGCTGCCGAAGTAGTGGAGGCGCTCAAGACCACCGATGATGTACCATTCGGAACTGTCGTGCATGCAGACTCCGACGGTCTATTGGTCGCCTGTGGCCAAGGTTACTGGCGGATCACGGAACTGCAGCCCGAGGGGGGAAAACGATTGTCGGCCGCCCAGTTCCTCACGGGTCACCGCGTCTCCCGATTTGAGTAGAACCCATGCAATCAGAACGTGCCGATTCTGACAAAGGGATTCTGACAAAGGGACAGGTCATTTGTTTGACA
>CAIPFS010000323.1 GCA_903864375.1 uncultured Verrucomicrobiota bacterium | reverse complement strand
CCCTGAGGCTCGATGACCTCCGGCGTGCGTTTGAAACGGAGTATCGGGAAAACGATCTCTTCCCGCCCACGGACATCACCGAGGACTGGTTGAAGTTGACCGACCTGGAAACGTCCAACGTCATCCGCCTCGCGCCGTACCGTGAGAAATCCCCGGCGGAGACTGCCTCATCGGCCATCGTCTGAAAAAATCGCTGGATTCACCCCCCATGGAAATCCAATTCGGACTGGAAACCGAGATCGGGATCACCCGTGAAGATCCCACCGGGATCGACGTCGTAGCGGAGTCGATTGCCCTGGTTCGAAGCGCGACGGTTCCCGGAGTGCGGGCGCGATGGGACTACAAAGATGAGGACCCTCATCAGGATGCCCGGGGCTTCCGGGTGAACGAACTCCGGCAGGACACGGATGAGGCCAACTATTTTGCGCAGGATATCAGCCGTCCCCTGAGCTTTGCTGAAATCAAAAGCGACCTGGTATTGCGAAACGGGGCACGATTTTACAATGACCACGCCCACCCGGAATACTGCACCCCGGAATGCGGCACACTCCGGGAGCTGATCGAACAGGATGCGGCAGGTGACGCCCTGCTCATGGCCTGCGCCGGGAGCATCAACGCCCAGGCGACAAACCCGGTCCGACTTTACAAGAACAACACCGATTTTCTCGGTCATAGCTACGGGTGCCATGAGAACTATTTGCTGGCACGATCGCTACCCTGGAACACCCTCGCAGAAGGTGTTCAGGCGTTTCTTGTGACCCGCCAGATTTTCTGTGGCGCCGGGAAATATGGATGGGAGGACGAAGATCGATTTCTCCACCCTGGCTTCCAGATTTCCCAGCGGAGCGATTTTTTTTCAGAGCTTCAAAGCGTCGATACGATGCAGCGCCGTCCGCTGGTCAACACGCGCGACGAGCCTCATGCCAACCCGGCCCGCTATCGACGCTTTCACGTCATCCTGGGCGACGCCAACCTCTCCCCCTTCGCGACTTACTTGAAGGTGGGCTCGACGGCACGGGTCCTTGCCGCCCTTCAGAACGGGGCTCCCTCCCATCGCATTCCGCGGCTGGCAGACCCGCTGGAGGCCCTTCGATCCATCTCCCGCGATACCGGGTGGAAATGGCGGGTTCGGACGGCCGGTGGACGGACCGTCACCGCTGTCGAAATCCAGCGTCAATACCTGGAGTTGGTTCGCGAATTTGCCCCCCCGTCCAACGACGAAGGCACGGACCTGATGGCCGCCTGGGACGGAATTCTCACGGACCTTGAACGGGATCCACTCTGCACCTCGGATCGTCTCGACTGGTCCGCAAAATATCGCCTCATCGAGGCTTTTCGTGAATCAGAAGGGGTCCATGCGGAGGATCCCTGGTTGCGCAGCCTGGACCTGGAATATCACGCCTTAAACGGCGAATCGGGCCTGTTTTTCGGTTTGATGGACCAGGGTGCCTTTCGTCTTCCCTTTCCCGCCGTGCAACGGGATTCGACTGATTTCCTGCCGCCACTGTCCACCCGCGCCGCCATTCGGGGAGGATGCATTGAACGGTTTGGCGCTCAGGTGATTTCTGCCCAATGGGACGCCGTCGTGCTCCAGGGAGAATCCTCCCGGGTCACGGTGGATTTACGCGACCTCTTTGAACCGCAGGATATCGCCGCCGGTCTGAAGGTTTTGCGGACGGCCGTACGTCCGGAAGATTTATTGTCACTGCCATTTGCCAAAGTTGGTTAGCGGCCAGATGATCGAAACAGGAACCCATTCCCATGCCTGATACCATTGAAAAACCACGTCCGGCATCTCCGTCACCTTCCGGTGGCGGCGACGGTCCCCGGGAACCCAAGGTGGAGAAGCCAAACACCGAGGAATTACTTAAACGAATGCGGAAGGTGGACCCGGAACAAGCCAAGCGGTACCGCCAACGGACGGGCGAATGAACGGTGACTTTCTTTCCCTGCTGCCACGTCACAGCGTGGCGGTGAGCGGTATCGAGCGGTCGGGAGGTCCCTCACCCCGTCTGGAAGGGACCACTGTTTTTGCCTTTCATTGCGCGGACGGAGTCCTGGTCGCTGGAGACCATCGGGCCACCGCGGGTAATGTGGTCTTCTCTGACACCACCGAAAAAATCCTCGAATTGGACGCCCACTCATTGATCGCCATTGCTGGAAGCCCGTCGGTGGCACTCGAAATGGCCCGGACGCTCCAGACATCCTTCGAGTTCTATCGACGGAGCCAGCTTCAGCCGATGAGTCTGGCCGCCAAACTCCGGGCGCTTTCGCGCCTTTTGAGGGAAAACCTTCCAGGAACCCTTCAGGGCTTTGGAGTCGTGGCGCCACTATTTGCCGGCGTTGATGCCACCACCGGAAAACCGTCGATCTATTTTTATGATCCCCTCGGCGCCCAATTTGAGGCAGCCGCGTATGCTGGTTCCGGCTCCGGATCCGCTAGCGTGAAGAGTGTGCTGCATTACCTCGAAAAATGGGGGCCGCACCCCGCCACCCTGCCTCTTCCTGAAGCAGTACAGCTGGCCAACCGGCTGCTCATGACGGCAGCGGAATTCGATGCGGCGACAGGTGGCGTCGATCCGGCCCAGAATGACTTTGCTACGCTCAAGCTCCTCAACCGGGACGGCATCCGCTCCTTTACCCGGAACGAACAGGCCCAATTCTGGCAGGAGGCCCGGCCATGACCGACGAACCCTACCGCTGGCTCGAAGCAGTCGCCAACCGGCGGGAGTACATCCGCGACCAGCTCAAGGATGCCACACCGATCTTTGCCGTTTCGCGCCCCGAAGGTATTTTGTTGATGGGTGTCGGAATCGGTCAGTCCAAGGTGTTTGAAATCTATGACCGCCTCGCCCTGGCAGCCCTGGGGCATTCCGTGGACATCGAACGTCTCCGCCAGACCGCCATTGAAGCCGCCCATCTGGAGGGATTTACGCGCGACCCTGCCGACGTCACGGCCCGGCGTCTCTTGAATTTTTCGCTCTGCCCTGCGTTGAAAAACAGCTTCGAACAGGTGTTCGCAGCTCCTTTTCTTGTCGAGCTGGTCCTGGCGGAATTGGGTGGCGACAGGCAGAGCGACGTCCTGGCGCGGGTGTCCTACGATGGCTCTGTTCGATATCTGACCGGCCCGGTGGCGGTCGCCCACCCCTCGTCGAAAAGTGAGTCGGCAGCCATCGAATGGCTTCTGGGGCAATTGACGGAAGACCTCGGACTCCGGGAGGTCGTGGCACGGCTGATCCTCGCCTGGCGCGCGCTGACCACGGGGAAATCGTTCATCGGCCCAACCGTCGAGCCGTCGATCGACTGGAGTATTCCCGAGCCCGGGCTGGAGTTGGCCCTTCTGGATCGCCGGAGCTCCTCTCGCGCCCGTTATCGAAGCCTGAACCCCCACGATTTGGCGTGACCCCCAGCGGCCCCTTTCCCCGCCGGATTACAGGTCTTGAGACCGAATACGGTTGTCTGGTGCAGCCCACCCATGGCGGGACGCCACTGGTCCATCAGATTCGCGATTGGATCTTCGATCAGCAGCGTTACGGGCTGATCGACCTCCATGAACGGGATTGGGAGGAGCCGCCTGGCAACGGTGGATTCCTCTTCAATGGAGGCCGCCTTTACATCGACATGGGCCACATCGAGTACTGCACGCCGGAGTGCGCCAGTGCGATCGATGTCGTCCGATACGATCGAGCGGGTGATCGGCTTCTCCTCAAGGCGGTGACCGCACTGGGACTTCAGGATCGCGCCCAGTTGTTTCGAAATAACATCGATCACCGGACCGGGGCCACTTTCGGCTGTCATGAAAACTACTCGATGCTTCGTCAAGCCCCGTTGACCGAAGAAAACGTCTTCAGCCTGCTGGCTTTCCTGACACTGAGGGTTTTGTTCACCGGAACAGGCCGCATGGGAATCGGGGGCCACAGGGCCGGATCAAAGGAAGTTCACGGCCCCGACGTTTCGGGTGGATTCCAGATCTCCCAGCGGGCCGATTTCATCGAAAACGATTTTTATGAGTGGGTTCAACACAACCGGGCCATCATCAATACCCGCGATGAACCCCTGGCAGACCCGCTGACCTACCGTCGGCTGCATCTCCTTCATGGGGACACCAACGTCCTTCCCTCCGCTCTCTATCTCAAGGTGGGGGCCACCCGACTCGTGCTGGACCTCCTCGAGATCAATGCCCTTCCCCGGGTCATTTTGATGGATGCCGTTCGTGTGCTCCGGGAATTGTCCCACCAACCCGCACCTCCCTGGAGGGTCCGGCTGATGGATGGCACGGAGGCCAATCCGGTGGAACTTCTCTCCGCATTCCGAAAGCATGCCGTTCGGGAATTTGCCGGGCGGAATCCCGAGACGGACGCCGTTCTGGAGCTTTGGAGACGGGCCGAAGCCGGTCTGGCGGGAGACCTGGGTTCTCTGGTGGGCGTCATCGACTGGATCACCAAGAAACACCTGCTGGACGCCTTTCGCGAAAGCGAAAATCTGGAATGGACCGACCCGTGGCTGGAAGCGCAAGACCTCGAATACCATCACCTCGATCCGTCCCGAAGCCTGGGACTGGCCATGGCCGACCTGAACGGGCCCTGGGCGGACCGGCTCGAAGCCCCATCCACACTCGATCACCCCCCCCAGGACACTAGGGCCGCAGCCCGCTCCATCGCTCTGGCACAATTGAAGGGGCATCCGGAAGGCTATGAGATCGACTGGCACCATCTGCGCCTGGATGAACAGCAGCACGTGTTCCTGACCGACCCGTTTGACCCTGTATTACCGGCATTTGTCCCTGTAGGGACGTCATTGCTGGACAAGTCTGATCCGGAAATCCCCCCCCGGGAACTTTGATCGACAAGGACGTGATCCAATCGAGAGAGAGGATTGACAGTTTCAAGTCGTCCATCGAACGATGGACAGTCGAACAGATTCCCGGGATGGGTTCCCGGTGAAGCACTGAAAATGAATTCCACTTCGCTACGACGGCTTATCCTTTGGCTGGCCTTTTTTTGCGTCGGAATCCGTCCTCACGCGGCAATCGGCCTTTCTGAGGATGGTTACCACGTTTATCCCGGCGATGAAATTCAAGATGCCCTGAACCTCGCGGCAGCCAATCCGACCAATAAGACAGTTCACGTTCACCAGGGCGAATATCGACCGGCAACAAAACGGCAGGCATTGATTTGGTTGAACCGGCGCCACGATGGAATCCACTTGCTGGCCGCCGGTGAAGTCACACTGTCCGCCCGAAATCCACTACTGGGACTTCCTTCCGAAGACGGTTTCCCAGCTGCCGTCAATCACGTCATCTATTTGGGAGATGGCATCTCATCGAACACGATTTTGCAGGGATTCAAGGTGACTGGTGCCAATGGATTTTTGACACGGGAACGGACCCGGGAGCTTGAACCTGCCACAACGATACCCAAGAACTTCTTTTTCTATTCCGACGGAGGAGCCATCAAGGTTTTTGGAAGGTCCTCCCCCATTTTGCGGAATCTCGAAATTGTCGATAACTTCACAAAACCGTGCGGAGCCGGAATTTCCATACAGAATCAGGGCTTCAAAGAAAGTGCCACCGTCATCGAGAATTGCATCTTTCGAAATAACCGTGCCCAGGGAACCGGTGCTGCCGTCGATCTTTTGGCAGGAAGTGCCGCACGCATCACCAATTGCCTCTTCATCGAAAACGTTTCCAACACGGGTGAAGATATGGTTGCAAAAAATTCCGGCGAACGTCCGTTCGTCAACAATGGCGTCGTGACAATCTTTTGGAAATCAACCGCCGTGATCAAGAACTGCACCTTCACCGGGAATCGGAATGGAGTGGACGACATGGGTGGAGAGAGCACCTACCTGGACTGTATCTTTTATCGGAACAACTCGGACGCCGGCCTGAAAGGATATCCACGCTACGAACTGGCGGTGAATGCCGGTGCCAAAGTCACCGGATGCCGCTTTTTCGGCAACGTGATCGACAGACGCAATGATGTCTCTCCATCCGTCAATCAACTGGAGGCGACGCCACCCCAATTTGACAGCCGTTATCGGCCTGGAAATCCCGGATATGAGGGCGTTGGTTATCTCCCGCCGGCGTCACACGGACACGAAGGTCGGTTCTAACGGGGTTCTTCAATTGTCAGGAGGGTATTGATCGCCAGACCGCTGGTCACCGTTTGGAGGGTGCCGGAGGACCATCGAACCTCGACCGAGTCGACTTGGGTTGCCTGATCGAGTCCGAAATAAAGCGGGATGGAGCTTTGTGAGAGGTAACCAGACTTCCCGTCGTTGTACGACGTGTAGGACTTGGAACCGCAGACAACCCGGACAGTGGCCCCGAGTCCATCCCTATTGGAATGTGTTCCAACCAAACGGACCTTCAGGTAGTGGATTGGCCTCCGATCGGACAGGTCGTTGATAAGGACCTGAGGCGGCCCATTCCATTCATTGGTGACCAAATCCAGATCCCCATCGTTGTCCAAATCAACTGCGGCGGATGATCGTGAGCTCAGCGTTCCAATCACCTCAATCTCGCCCGTCTTTCCCTTCGCGAGAGGGTGCTTTCGATCTCCACCGTCCGAATCCAACTTGAAAAACACCTTTTCTGTAACCCCTTCCTTTCTCGGTTCGATGCCGAGAACAAATTCGCTTTCCAGAAACCCACGCCCCTGATTATTCAACAGCAAATTGTTGACGGCATATCGCAGCGGGTACCCCATCCCTGACGTCACAAAGACATCTTCGTAACCATCGGCATTAAAGTCGCCCACGCTGACTCCCCAAGGCCAGTAGGTTTCAGCCCCGATGTCCGCCGATACTTCCTTGAACGATCCGTTGGCTTGACGGAGGTAAAAGGCATTTCCACGGATGCAATTTGCAGCCTTTCTGGCCTGTTCCGCGGTCCATTCCAGCGAACACCACGGATCGCTCTTCACCTTTTCAAAACCGTCCGTGAAATCCACCGACCCGGCGGCAATCTGTCGGGAGGTCATGTCGGAATGCATGTCCGTGACGAACAAGTCCATCTGCCCGTCGCGGTTGAAGTCAAAGAACTTGACCCCCATCGAACCCCACGGTGTTCGTGGAAAATATTGCGCACTCTTGTCCACGAATCCGTGGCCCCCCTGGTTCTCATAATATTTGTCGTCGCCCGACATGCTCAAGACATAGAGATCTGGAAAGCCATCCTGGTTCAAATCGCAAAAAGTCGCGTCACCGCTCCAGCCCCGGTGTTCCAACCCCATCTTTCCCGACACGTCTTCGAACCGGCCATCCCCCATGTTTTGATAAAGGATGCTTTGCTCGGTGCGATCCGGAAACATCCACCCTTGAAAGGCGTCCGAACGGCCACTGTAGGAGCCATCCTGCCCTTTCTCGTTTCGAGTGTAGACACCGACATTACAGACAAAAAGGTCGAGCAGTCCGTCCCTGTTGAAATCGAAGGCCACAGCGCCTGAACTGTGGCGGGAACGTTTCACGCTCAAGCCGGCGGCCTCCGTCACATCCCGGAAGACTCCGCCTCCCAGATTCTTGAAAAGCACATTTCCCATTCGGACGGTGGTGACAAAAAGGTCAGGGAGCCCATCGTTGTCAAAATCGGCAAATGTGGCCGTGACGCTGACCTTGTCGGCCAAAGCGAGCCCGGCTTTTGACGTGATATTTTCGAACCTCCCTTTTCCCAGGTTCCGCCATAACTCATTTCCACCGCGCTGGTTCACAAAATAAACATCCAAAAACCCGTCACCATCAATGTCAGCCACTGTCAAGCCGGTCCCATGATCATAGTGGACGGCCTTGTAGAATTTGGAGGCATCCTCGACGGGATGTTGCTCAAAGCGAATGCCACTCTCCGCAAGTCGATCAGAAAACTTGAAATCATGAAACACCGGCCAACTCCTTCCTGCCAGGACTTGAGCGTCTCGCTGCGCCATGAGAAGGGGCATGACATTGGAGTTCGTCCCAAGAGGATTATGAATTTGGCGGGCATCCTCGCCGAAGACGCGCCATTCAGCGAAACGGGTGACACCCAGAAAGGCGAGCACCATGACGAAACCAGGGCAAATGATGTGATGCTTCATACGCTGTACCTATGGACGGGTGGGAACTGTAACGATTGGGGCCAGGACAATACGGAAACCAACAAAATGAATGACATTGGAGGGTGACAT
>CAIPFS010000322.1 GCA_903864375.1 uncultured Verrucomicrobiota bacterium | reverse complement strand
GACCCGGCTTTGCTGGAAGCGCCTCAAGCCGAACCCAAAAAACCCACCGTCTAATTATTTATGCGACACCTTAAGCGCAGCGCCAAACTGGGTCGCTCCAGCGAACACCGCAATGCGATGCTCGCCAACCTGGTCTGCAGTCTGATCAAACACAAGCGGGTGACGACCACCATCCATAAGGCCAAGGCGGCACGTTCCGTTGCTGAAAAGCTGTTGACCCTCGGCAAGCGGGCTCAGGCGGCGACCACGGAAGCCACGGGTGCGGCAGATGCCGCCCTTAAGCAGAGTCTGGCCGCGGAGAACGTTCACTGTCGTCGTCTGGCGGCTGCCCGGCTTCGCCAGCAGTCCCGGACGCAGTTCAAGGGAACCAAAAAGAATCCCGGCAAGGTGCAACGGGAGAAGTTCCGCAACGAAGAGGACGTGGTGCACATCCTGTTCGATCAGATTGCCCCCCTCTTCAAGGACCGCAAGGGCGGCTATACCCGCATCCTTCGTCTGGCAGAGCGCCGCGGTGATACCGCCCAATTGGCGATTCTCGAGTGGGTTGAACTTCCGGCAGGAGCCACGGTGGAACCCGTGGTGGCCACGGAATCTTCGACTGAAACGAAGTAATTCAATGCTCCCTTCAAAGCCCGCCTTTCGGCGGGCTTTTTTGTTTTTGCCCCCCTCTTCAGGATCGGTTCTGAATCCTTTGTTTTCACATTCATCGACTTTGGACTAGGCTTTAAACGTGAGTCGGCTGCTCGATTTATTTCTCGATCCATCGCAGATCTTTCGCAATCCAGCTGTCTGGCTGGTGGTCGGTTTCCAGCTATGGATGTTGGTGGATGCCCTTCGCCGCGAAGAATGGATCTGGGCGGTCTGCATCTTCCTGTTTTCGTTCGTTTCCGCCCTGTTTTATTATTTTCAGGTTTACCGACAAGGGGGCGGAGGAGGCGGGGGTGGTGGGGGGCGCCTGACCAAGGGGTTTGAATTGCCCGGAGCCCAGACCCGCCGGCGTATCAAGGAACTCCAGGCCCGCATTTATCACCTGGACAAGGCGCGCGACCATCTGGATCTGGCGGACGTTTATTTTGCCCAGGGACGCTTGGATCGCGCGGAAGCCAGTTATCGGGCATCCCTGGAGCGGGATCCATCCGACGAAGATGCCGTCGCTCATCTCGGTCAGTGCCTCCTCCGTGCGGGACGTCCATCGGAGGCGGAACCCCTCTTGAGCCGCATTGCCGCGAAAGATCCCCGGCATGACTATGGTCATACACTGATGGCCCTGGCTGAAGCCCAGACGGCCTTGGGTCAGTCTTCCGAGGCCCTCCAGACATGGGCGAAGGTGTTGGTCAGTCATGGATACGCCCGTGCCCGCGTCCAGTACGCGGAACTCCTGCTCAAGGCGGGACAAGGAGAGAAGGCGAAGGGCGAACTGAACGAGGTGCTCGCGGATGATGCGCATGCCCCGAAATTCCAGCGGGAGCGGGATCGCGTCTGGATTCGGAAAGCCAAATCGTTGATGGCGGGGCTGTGATCATGGGAAATCCCTCCGAGGTGGCGCGGAATGGTCTGGCCGCCCGGTGGTGGTGGAAGGGTGATTCTTTTTTTGAGGAGCTCGAACGACGGATATCGGGTGGTTTGAAATCCATCCGCCTGGAATTCTATATCTTCCGATCCGACGCGAGCGGAGAAAAGCTTTTGACCCAGCTGGTTGCGGCGGCGGCCCGGGGGTGCCGGGTGCAGGTCCTGGTGGACGGGCTTCATTCACCCGGGATTTCCAGTGGCTTTTGGAATCCATTGTTGGAATCGGGGGGACTGGTCCGCATCTTCAATCACAGATCGTCTCGTCACCCCTGGATTCGAAATCATCGGAAGCTGACCGTGGTGGATGAGGAGTGGGCTGTGGTGGGTGGGTTCAACGTGGCGGATGAATATGTCGGAGATGGCTGTCATCGGGGATGGCTGGACTGTGGCATGTCATTGGAAGGAGCTCCGGCCCGCAAGCTGGCAGAGGATTTTGATCGGATGTGGTCCCGGGTTTCCGATGGCACGGGGTCCGTCTCCTTTCCGCACGAGTTCGTCCGACCGAATCACCTCGCTTTAAACGATGAATTCGAGCTGCTTCGAAGTGGTCCGGGGCAGATCGGGCGGAGTCTGCCCTCCGCTCTCTGCCAGGATATCCGACAACCGGGTGACATTGCCCTCGCCACGGCCTATTTCCTTCCGGGCACCCGTCTCCGTCGAGCCCTCCTGCGGGCGGCCCGGGCCGGACGCCGTGTCCAGTTTCTCCTCCCCGGGATCACGGACGTCCCGTTGGCACGGCGCGCGGGTCGGTATCTGTACAACCGATTTCTCAAGGCGGGTGTCGAGATTTATGAGTATCAGCCCCAGATTCTCCACGCCAAACTCTATGTGGCTGGTGGGGCGGCCTACGTGGGTTCATTCAACCTGGACGTGCGCAGCCTTCGACTCAACCATGAATTGATGGTACGAACGGTCCGTCCGCAGTTGGTGGCCGAGGCGCTCCAGGCCTTCAGCGGATGGTTGACGTCGTCCGAAAGAATTGATCCGACGACCTGGAGCACATCGCGTGGAATCTGGGAAAAGCTGCGGGAGAAGATGGATTTCTGGGTCCTCGCCCGCCTCGATCCGTTTATTTCGAGACAACTCGAGTCTCCCGAGACTCATCCAGATCGACCGAATCAAGCATCGGAAGGAGACTGATCCCCTCTCGCGCTGATAAAAGCGGCCGGCACCTGGAATGACTTCGACCCGGGAGCAGTCCATCGCGTGTCTGCTCCGCACCCTTCCCCGTTCACTTCCCAGTCGAATCGCCCCGGACAATGCGCAGGCCTTTGAGCAGGTCGACGGCCCGGGCAAGGGCGGGGTCGCGGATGATGCGCGGTGCCTCCGGGGATGCGGCTTTCACGGTCTCCGGGGTGGGCTCGACACCGGCCTGTTTGGACCGCACTAATTCGGCTTCGTTGATGCGCTTTCGGACACGCACCGTGGCCACCACCAGGTTGGTTGCCAGGGGAGAGTTGGTGGTGGAGGTCACACCGGTGAATGGGTCGGCAAGATAGGCGCGGTCCCAGGCCACGGGTGTGTTGACGACGATGTCAGGAACCAGGCCCTCGGTGGGAATGGCTTCGCCATTTCCCGTTTTGACGTTGTTCACGGCAATCCGGATCGACCCACCGGTCGGCAGCAGGAAGTCGCGATAAACAGCCGCTTCTCCGGCAGTGGTCCCACCGATCACCAGGGCCAGTCCCGAACTGCGCAACGCCGCCGCGACTGCCTCAGGGGCTCCGCGTGTCTGGCGGTTCACGAGGACCGTCACCGGGACCGGGAAGGAACCAGTCTTGGTGGTGGATTGAAAAAGGCCCTCACCCCAATCCAAAACCGGTTGTCCGGTCGGAAAAAAGAGGTCGGCGAGTTGCGCCGCCGCCTGGAAGTCGCTTCCAGTGGCAAACCGGAGGTCCAGAACCACACCTTCCAGTTCGTTGGTCGGCTTCCAATGGGAGATGGCTCCGGCCAGTTCCTTCGCAGTGGACGGCCCGATCTCTCCGATGCGGGCATATCCGTAGTGCCCTTCAAACAGGTTGACCTTGACCAGGGAACCATCGGCCACCGCTGCCGGCTCTTCATTGGTAATGAAGCGGGCCGCTCCTCCCAGCCGCTCCAGGAGGCCTTCGACGGCGAGGGTATTCAGCCGCTCGGCACTGATCCCGGCGACGTTGGTCCGAATCAACTCGTACAGGAGTTGAAATTCGGGTGTCGCCGCCTTTAGACGACCCAGGGTCACACAGGCGGCGAGAACCAGAATCAGCCGGACATATCGTCGGATCATACCTCCCGGTTTATCCGCGATGGCACCGATGCAAGGCAACGAAGTTCCACGTGGAATTGAGGTTCGTCGGGGTCTGGTGCCGAAGGATTTCGACCTCATCATTCCTCGGAGAGCAGGAAACGGAGGTCATCCAGGGTGAGTGCCTGGGAAAAGGATTCCTCGCCAAGGACGTCATCGGCCAACTGAGACTTCTGGCGTTGGAGCGACCGGATTTTTTCCTCCACGCTGTTTTTGATCAGGAGCCGGTAGGCGATCACCTTTTGTGTCTGCCCGATACGGTGGGTCCGATCGATGGCTTGCGCCTCAACCGCCGGATTCCACCACGGGTCGAACAGGATGACATAACTGGCGGCGGTCAGATTGAGTCCGAAGCCACCGGCCTTGAGGCTGATCAGAAAGACGGCACCGCCCGGGTGGCTTTGAAAGTTGCGGACCAGATCGCCCCGGCCCTCGGTGGCCCCCGAGAGGAAGAAGTGGGACCAGCCGCGTTCGGTAATGGCGGTCCGGAGAAGTTCCAGCATCTCGACGAACTGGGAGAACACCAGGACCTTCTGACCTTCCTCGACCAACGGCTCCAGGGTTTCCATGAGAGCCTCCAGTTTGGCGCTTTCGCCCTTGGCATTGGGTTTGATGAGGCGGGCGTCGCAACAAATCTGACGGAGACGCAGCAGGGAGGTGAGGAAGTTGAACCGATGCTTGTTCAGGGTGGCGGGGCTGTTGACACGCAGAAGCATCCCCTGGGCGCGCTTGAGCTCCGCCCGGTAAAGGGTCTTCTGTTCTCCCTCCAATTCGCAGAAGAGCTCCTCCTCAATCCGGTCGGGAAGGTCACGGGCCACCTGGGCCTTGGTGCGGCGGAGGAGGAACGGTCGAACCCGCGCTGAAAGGCGTTGCCGGGCAAGAGGATCGCCCTTTTGATCAAAGACCCGTTGAAATTCCGAACGCCCGCCCAGTGCCCCGGGAACGGCAAAGCTCATCAGACTCCACAAATCGAGCAGTTTGTTTTCAATCGGGGTGCCGCTGAGGATGAGGCGGTGGCGGGACCGAAGGTTCCGAGCCAGTTGCGCGGTGATGCTCGAGGGGTTCTTGATGTACTGACCCTCGTCCAGGATGACTGCGTGAAACTCAATTTTGGAGAGTGTTTCACCCGCGCTCCGCAATTGATTGTAATTGATGACGTGCAGGGTGGGGCCTTCCGGCGAGGGAGGCAGCTGCTTGATTTTTTCACCGGACCAGACCTTGACCTGGACATGGGGTACGAACCGCGCGGATTCCGCCCTCCAGTTGTCGGTCACCGATTTGGGGCAGACCACGAGAAACGGGAGGGAGACCGGAGTCGTCCCATCGGTGCCGTTTGCAGCCGCCTCCGCCCGGTACTCCGCGTCCAGCCAGGCGATCCAGGCAAGCGTTTGGAGCGTTTTGCCAAGGCCCATGTCGTCGGCCAGGATCCCTCCAAACCGGTTGGTCGATAGGTAACAGAGGAAATGGAATCCCTCGAGCTGGTAGGGGCGGAGCGTGGCATGCAGTGTGGGCGGTGGCGGGGGGGTGACCCGGGCCTGAATCTCCGCCACCCGGCGCTCAATCGCTGAAAAGGCGGTCTCGCCCACCAGCGACCGGGCATTGGAATCGGACAATTGCAACGCATGCAGACGTTGCGGTTCCGAACTGAGCTCCCGGGGATTCAATCCAAGCCGGGCAAACTGGGCGTCCTCCTCGGCGGAGAGGTTGAATTCCAAACGCCGCCATCCCTTGCCGCCCAATCGCACCCACTTGCCCCGGGCGTCGAGCAGCAATTTGATTTCGTCGGCATTGAGTTGGGTATCAGTCACGTCCAGCACGACCTTCAGGTCGAACCAGTCCATGCCAGCCTCGGCGACCTCCAATCGGACCCGCCCTGCCACCAATGAATTTTGAAAAGAGGCCAGTTCCCCCCGGAGCTCCAGTTCGACCCCTTCGGGAAGGGATTGCATCCAGGTGGAAAACTGGTCGGGAAACCGGGAGGTGACCCGAAGCAACCAGCGCTGCCGGGCAAAATCCCATTTGAATCCTGCCAGTTCCAACGACCGGGGCAGGTCGATGAGTCCGGATCGTTCGTAGGTGGCCAGAGGTTCGTCGGATGGGGCGGGACGGTCCTCGGCGTCGGGTCCGGGCCGGATTTGTGCCCAGTGATTGCCGTTCCACCGTTCCTGATAGCTGCCGTCCGCGTTGCCGCCCAGGACATCGAGCACCGCATATTCGGTCTCGTTGCCGAAGGCGATGGCACGGAGTTCCCCGGAGATTCTGGGCTTCAGCCGCACGGTCGCCACCCGGGACTCCAGCCGGTGGGGAAGGGCGATGCCGTGATGTTGCAGAAAGCGAATTCCAGCTGCGGTTTCGAGGGCGGGTGCGGGAATGCGGGTTTCAATCACCGGATCGACCGCACGGTCCTCGATGGGAGGGCTCGGCCAGACATTCGATTCGGTGACGTACAAAGCCGGTCGACCGGGAAGAACCATGAGCGCCGGCGGGGCCGGGGTTCCGTCCGGCTGCAGGAGGAGGAGGCGGTAATCATCCTGATCGTCCTCGGCCGGGGTCAGATTCCACCGAAGAGATTCGGTTTCCCACCGAAGCGGTTCGCCATCCCTGGCGCACAAGAACGGCCTCAATGCCGGGTTTCGGAGAAACCGGTGAAGCAGGCGGCGCGTCAAGGCATCATCGTATCGCAGGTGAACGGGTTGACCCTGACGGGCCCGCTGAACCAGGGGTTGCCAGAGTTGGGCGGCTTCACCGGTGATTTGTTCGCTGTTCCGTTCGTCGAATTCGCGAAAGCGCGCCGACTTGACGACGGTGTAATCCAACGCTCCCGCCCGGCGATACTCCACCACGGCCTCGCCGGGATTGAATCGAATCCGAAGCTCCAGATCATCGGGAGCCGCATCGTCATCCGACGGAGCCAGTTGAAGATTGTTGAGCAGGCTTTTCCACCGGTCGATCTCCCGCTTCCGACGCCAAGCACTCAGGCGCTCCCGGGCCTGGTCCAGCTGGGTCATGCCACGGAGGAATTCCGGCCAGGCCAGCCCCCGGTCCTCTGCGGCCAGGGCCACGTAGTGCCAGAACTCCACAGGTGTCTTCGGTGTGGAGGGCCAGAGATCCAACTTTTCCCACGTGTTGGTGTCGTTGATCTTGAAGCCAAAGGCGATCAAGTCGTCCCCGTTCAAATAGGGCCGTTCCTTGAGCTGATGGAACCGTTCCTCCAATCGATTGACAAATCCCGCTTCAGGTCGGGATAACGGACGCTTGAGAAGCGCCTCCACCTGGGTGAGAAGGATTCCGTCCGGTGCCGGTGCTGCGCCCTTCCGGGCAGGCTTTTTTGCTGCGACTGCGCGACGTGTGTTTTCGGTTTCCGCCAGCAGGGATTCCATCGCGGCCGCGGCATGTTCGCATCCGCCTCCCGCCGGGCAACTGCACTCCTCCCACCAGTATTGGGTGTCGGGATCGTAGCGCAGGGCCGTTCTATGAAGAGTCTCCACCTCGAGGTCGGCGACAAATTCAAGGCCAGGGATCTCACATCGCAATTCCTTGACGGCGCCGTCCGCCACCAATTGCGCCCCCCGCTTGCGGACTTCGGCTGGCAATTCACCGAGGAACTGTCGGGCTGCGCCAATGTTGAGATTCGCTAGTTCGGCTGATTCCATGAATTCCGGCGGAAATGGTTTCTAAAGCGGCGATGAGATTCCGATGCTACTGTGCAGGCGGGGAAGGGAGCGAAGCGGGGGTGTTTTCGGTCCCGGATGGTTTGATTTGAGCTTGAAGTTCCCGCTTTAAGTCCAGAAGCGCACTGTTGGTCACCCGTTGAAGGCAGTCGATGGCCAATTTTTCGGACTTTAACCGTAGGTGCCATCGGGCCATGTGCAAGTAAACCCCCTCCTGCTGGATGTTGAGGGTCGCCCGTTTCAGCGCCTGGTTCCATGCCTCCAGGGCCTGTTTCCCCAGGGCCTGCCGGGCTTCCTCACTTTCCGGCTTTGGCAGACGCTGGCCATAAAAAGTCTCCGCCAGGTCCTGCGCGTACTCAAAGTTTTCCGGGGCCAGTCGAACCGCTGTTTGATACTGAATGACCGCATTCGACAGGACCTGGGTGTCGTCACAGTGATAATGGGCGGATGCCTCGCGAGGAAACAGGCAGATCAGTGTTCCCAGGCTGTGCGGATACGCCGCCTCCGATGCATTCAACCGGACGGCTTCCTCGTAGCTGGAGAGCGCCTGGGGAATCCGGCCCAGGCGTGCGTAAAGCCCCCCCAGATTATTCCAGACCGCAGGGTTTCCGGGGTCCAGATCGCGGGCCTTTTCATCGTGAAGGAGGGCTTCCGAATCATCGCCCAGATCGGCCAGGAAACTGCCGTAGGCGAGATGGGCGCGGGCGTGGTCAGGGTGCTGAAGAAGAAAATCAATATACGCATCCCGGACCGGCTGAAATTTCTGGTCGAGCCGTGCCCGCAGCGTGACCCGGAAGGGAGCCGCCAGAGAGCCCTTGCCCGCCTCCTCTGAAGCAATCAGATCGGCGGCAGCGGTTTGGGCGGCATCGTCCCGGGCCAGCAGTGCCTGGAATTCGCGTTCCACCACATCGTTCGTCACCCCGACGGTCGGTCCTGCAGGGGTTGAAACCGTCGCGGCTGCGGGCGCGAGCGGTTCCATCAGGAGCAGGCCGCCCAGTCCAGCGGCCACGAGAGTGATCATCCAATCAATTTAGTCGAGACCCGGGCTACAACAAGCCCCGTAACCTTTCACACGACCATTTCGTCTGCTGGGACAAGACCGGGTTGAAGCAAAACGGTCATGAATGGAGAACAAGGCATGATGAAAAAATGGATTTTGGCGGGATGGGCATTGGGTTTGGCGGCCACCCTTCCTGTGATGGCCGGACAACAAGCGGGTACGCCTTCCGGCGACGGTTCAGAATCAGGGAATGAGCGAGGACACGGCGCCCACGCCAGTGCTGGTTCGCAGAAGGGACATCAGCAGCAGCGCGTGGCAAAGCGGGAGGCGCGTCTCGCGGCCCTCCAATCAAAACAATCTTCCGGTTCGCTGAACCACCGGGAGCAACGGCAACTGGCCCGCCTCGAAAAATGGAATGCAGATCGGGCTCAGAAACAACGGCATCACGCCAGGGAGGGCTGACCTGCGACCCATGTCGTCAGGTGAAGCGATTCAGCGATTCCGCAGCCACGTTGCGGTTTCGCTGTTCAGGGGGCGCGGTCGCTGTCTGGATGGATGGCGGCCGCGTTACACCACCGGGATGCATCCACCTGGCCTGGGAAACGAGTCGGTGTTATCCTCGTGACGTTGATTCCGGAACCTTCTGTCGTTCCCTCCGACACCGAACTGGTCAACACCGTCCGGTGCGGGGAAACAGACCGTTTTGAGGAACTCATTCGTCGTTATCAGCCCCGCCTCTTTTCCATGGCCCGGCGGTATGCCCGGCGGGAGGATGAGGTGGAGGATATCGTCCAGGAAATCCTCATGAAAGCATTCGTGCGCCTGGAAACCTGGCGGGGCGATGCCCCGTTTGAGCATTGGCTCATGCGGTTGGGGACCCGGATTTGCTACGATTTTCTGCGGCAACATCAGCGCTCCCGTGAGACGACAGCGACCGAACTCTCCCGGGACGAGCTCGATTGGATGGAACAACAGGCTCACCCGGATCCTCGTATGGATGGGCAGGCAGATGCAGCACGAGCCTTGGTGGCCCGGGTTCTCGACCAACTCTCGCCTGCGAGCCGGTTGGTGATCACCCTGCTGGAGTTGGAGGACAAGTCGGTCAAGGAGATCGCGGCGTTGACCGGTTGGACGGTGCCGGTGGTCAAGGTGAGGGCGTTCCGCGCCCGATTGGAGATGAAGCGAATCGTTGAGCGACTCGGAAAGGAACGATATTTATGACCTTTTGGACGAACGGGACTTCCGCGAGAACGGACGAATGCCATGAATGATTTGTCAACCAGACTGATGAACGCCGCCCGGGCCCAAGCCCCGTCGGATTCGGTGCCGGGCGGCTTTGAGAAGCAGGTGATGGCCCGGATTCAGGCCCTGAAGCTGAAGAGGCAGATCGGCCCGTTGCGAATCCCCGAGGATATCTGGACGGTTTGGACTCGAACCTTCCAGCGCGCTGCGTGGTCGGGAGCGGCGGTGGCCTTGCTGCTGACATTGGGTAGTGCCGCCCTGTTGCCGTTGGAAACCGAGGATTCAGATATCTCCCTGATCCCGTCGGATACGGCCACCGGTTTCACCGAGGGTTTGGGAGGAGAGAATTGGTGAAACCTTTCCGCCTCCTGATGGCTGCCACGCTGCTTTATCTCACCGGAGTGGCCACTGGAATCATCGTCTTTCGGACGGTGGTCCAGGCTCGAATGGCCCGTCCGGCGGTCGTGGGTACCGGCCCGTGGCAGCAGCTGGACCTGCTGCGGCGGACGACCCGTGGAATGAACCTTTCCGAGGCGAAACAGAGTCGCATTGAGGGTCTTCTCCGTGAGAGCCAGCGGCACCTGCGGAAACTCTGGGAGCCCATTGCCCCGGTGGCCCGGGCAGAAGCCCAACTGGTCTATCAACGAACCATCGAAGAACTTTCTCCAGATGAGAAACAGCGGTTTGAAGCCTTGATGGCCGAGGCCTTCAAGCGTCGGCCCTCGATCACGAACTTTTGGGGTAAGGGCACGAATGAAGCCGCGGTGGGAAGTCCGCCGGCTCCCTGACTCGAGCCTTCTGGCTAACGGGGCGATTGACTGGCCCTCAGGGCAGCCCTCCATGGCATTTCCAGGAGCCGGTGCCCCATGCAGGCGTACACCGAATGGAAGGTGGCGGCCTGGGCCCGACTTCCCAAGAACGGCCGTTGCCCCACCGTGCTCCCGGCCGCCCAATCGGAAAATGCCGGCAGAACGATCAAGCCTTCACCAACCAGAAAGCACGGAACCTTCATCGAAGTGGTCGTGCCATCGTGGAGGCGGATGCTCGGGTGTTCGTGGCCCATGACCACGGTCGACGGGACGGCCTCCAGGCGGAGGTTGACCGACGGGTCCGCTTGATCGCCGTGCAGCCAGCGCCAGTTCCCCGTCTGCCATTCGTCCACCAACCGGACCGGCAGGGCGTTTGCCGCAATCCACTGTTCCAGTTTGCGATCGTGGTTGCCCCGGCAAAACACCAGTTCACAGTCGCGGTTCCATTGTCGGCAGAGGTCGGAGAGCTGCGATTCGAGCATCGGAACCTCGGCCACCTGGTGAACGATATCACCCAGGACCAGTAATTGGCGTGGCTGATAGTCCCGGACGAGTGCCTGGATACGGATCGAGGTGTCCTCCGCTTTTTCGACGGGCAGCAAAAGTCCACGCCGGCGCTGGGTCCAGGCATATCCGAGGTGAAGATCGGCGACCGCCAGGACCCGTTCCGAAGGCACCCAGATGGCCCGGCGGGGATCCAGAACGGCACCGCCGGCAATGGCAAGGGGCTGGAACCCGCCCGCGGCAGCGTCTGACTGGGAATCATTGGAACGAGCGGACGTCATGCCTCCGCTTCATTTCCGAGCGAAGCCCGGCTTCGGTCGGAGCAAAGCCCCCGGCGGGTGGAGAGAGCGAATTCGGCCCATTCCACCACGAGGGGATGACCGGGAAATTGTTCGAGCATCTGATGTGCGGCAACCCGAAGCCGCTCGCCGGACCGGAATAACAGGTGATAGCAACGGCGCAAAATCAGCCGGTCGGCAGAGGAAATCCCGGCGCGTCTCAAGCCGATGGTGTTCAGTCCGGAAATCCCATTGTCACCCCGGGCAACGCAGAAGGGGGGAAGGTCCTTGCTGATGGCCGATCCTCCTTGCATCAAGGCGAGTCGTCCCACCCGGCAAAACTGGTGGATCAGACAATTCCCGGAGATGAAGGCCTGATGATTCAGGTTCACGTGACCGGCAAGGAGTGCACCCCCGGCCACCATGTTTTGGTTGCCCAACTGGCAGTTATGCCCCACGTGACAGCCTGCCATGAAATAATTGCCATTTCCGATCACCGTCTCTTCCTCCATTCGATTGGACCGATGGATGGTGACGTGTTCCCGAAAGGTGTTGGCGTCACCAATACGGAGTCCGGTCGGCTGGCCCTGGTACTTGAGGTCCTGGGGTGCATCTCCAATCACGCAGCCGGCATGAAAGCGATTCCCGGAACCAATGATCGTCCGCCCCGTCAGGTGAACATGCGGACCCACCACGCAGCCCTCTCCCAGCTGAACGTCACCGTCAATGACAGCATGGGCACCCACCCGGACATCGGAAGCCAGCCGCACGTCCGGGTGAATGACGGCGGAGGGGTGGATCCGGCCCTCATCCATTTTTTCAGGCTCCAAGGAAAGCAATTCAGAGGTCACTCGTAGAAATGGCCCAGTTCCCGGAGTGAGGCAAAATCCTGCGTCCGGTTCTGACTGCGCCGTCCGAGAATAATGTGGTCCAGCAGCTCAATCCGCAATAACTGGCCGGCGCGAATGAGATCGCGAGTGACGCGGATATCCGCGTCGCTGGGCGAGGGGTCGCCGCCGGGATGATTATGGGCCAGGATGATGCTATGGGCGTTGGCCAGGATGGCGGGGCGAAAGACTTCACGGGCGTGAATCAGGACCGTGTCCAGCAGTCCCCGCGAAACCTCCTCCACACGGATGAGGCGGCGCCGGGTGTTCAGCAGGATGACCATCAGCCGTTCAGTGTCGAAGGTCTGAAAATCGTCGCGCAGCAGTGCCGCAACCGCTGCGGGATGATCCAGGGGCGGGGATTCCGTCCGGCTCTCGTGTGACAGTCGGCTGGCCAGTTCAAAGGCGGCTTTGAGGGTG
>CAIPFS010000321.1 GCA_903864375.1 uncultured Verrucomicrobiota bacterium | reverse complement strand
GCCAAGCACGGCAACCGGGCGGTCACCTCGAAATCCGGCAGCGCCGACGTTCTGGAGCATCTGGGGGTGGCCATTGACCTCAGCCCGGAGGCGGCTGCCAATTCCCTGGAGGAACACGGGTTCGCCTTCCTGTTTGCACCGCGCTTCCATCCCGCGTTTCGTACTCTCTCGGCGCCTCGCAAACTATGTGCAGAACGCGGACAGCGAACGATGTTCAATTTCATCGGCCCATTGATGAACCCGGCCCGTCCGACCGTGCAATTGGTGGGGGTATCGCAGCTTGAGTGGGTCGAACCGATGGCCCGGGTCTTGCAGGAGCTGGGATTGCGCCGCGTGATGGTGGTTGCAGGAGAGGTGGAGGGTGAGGGGTTTCTCGATGAACTGTCGACACTAGGACACAATTCGGTGGCGGAGTTTTACCAGGAACGTGGATTCCATACTTCCCGCTGGTCCCCGCGGGATTTCCCGCTTCAGGCGTCCTCTCTGGCGCATCTGGCCGGTGGCGGTATCCCGGAAAACGCAGAGATCATTCGCGGACTCTTGAATGGAACCGACCAGGGACCCCGCCGCGATGCCGTCCTGCTCAATGCCGCGGCGGCATTCTTTGTCGCAGGCGCGGCGCGGAGCCTGGTGGAAGGTTGGGAACTTGCAGACGAGACCCTGGCCTCCGGAAAAGCCGCCCGGAAACTCCAGGCATTGGTCGGGATTCGGAATCCGTGAACGGATTTATTTCTCCAATTGGCTGACTTTATGCTCCTCCCCTAGGTCGATGACGACCACCCGCGAACTATGTCCGACCGAGTTCCGAAAAATCGTCGATACCACCTCGCTGAATTCAGTACAGCAGCGGGTGGGGCAGGCCTACAAAAATCTGTATCCCAATGGGAACCAGTCATTTATACAGTGGGCTTTTGATCTGGCACGATCCTGTTTCGAGGGTCGCCGGGTCGGCTACCTGCCGATTGATGCCCGTTATCACGATTGGGAACACACGCTTCAGGGCACCCTGGCTTTCGCAACTTTGCTTGAAGGTCGGGTGGAGGCGAACGCCGGTCCCAAGCTGCACCAGGAAATCGGAGAACTCGGTTTTCTGGCGATTCTCCTGCACGATTCCGGATATCTGAAGCGGGTGAATGATCCGGAAGGGACCGGGGCCAAATACACGTTCACCCACGTTCACCGGTCGTGCGATTTCGCGGAAGACCTGCTTCGCGACCAGGGGTATGCGCCCCCGGAAATCCGAAGTGTTCAGAATATGATCCGCTGCACCGGTGTCGGGTTGAGTCTTAGTGCCATTTCCTTTGGGTCGGAGGAGGAAAAGCTACTGGGATTTGCGCTGGGCACCGCCGATCTTCTGGGACAGATGGCGGCACCCGATTACGTTGAAAAACTGCCCATTCTCTTTGAGGAATTTTTGGAATCCGCCCGTTACAACGAGGGCAGGGGTGGTCCTTCACTGGCTTTTTCTTCGGCCCAGGATCTACGCCTGAAAACCCCTGGTTTTTGGCGGAACTACGTCCGTCCCCGGGTTGATGTGGATTTCCGCGGGCTTTACCGCTTCCTGGCTCGTCCGGCACCCCACGGTCCCAATCCCTATCTGGAAGCCATTGAAGCCAATATTGCTCATCTGGAACATCAACTGGCAGACGCGGCTTGACCGGGTGGTCGCCGGAATCTGAAGCGGGACATCAGCCCTCTCGGGCTCGACAGGGGTGTGATGATCAGGGCAGGCTTTTGCTTTCGTCCATGCAAACGCGTTCCCTGCTGATCGGCATTGATTCCGGCACCCAATCCACCAAGGCCCTCGTCGTGGATTCCCGAAACGGAAAGGTCCTGGGGTCTGCTTCCTCCGCCTATGACCTGCTGGATGGACTGCCGCCGGGGGCCAAGGAACAAGACCCGGCGGTCTGGGTCAAGGCACTGATTAGCGCCGTTCGTTCAGCGCTGAAAGCAGCTCGCGCCACCGACTCCGAGGTGGTCGGCATCGGGGTCAGCGGTCAACAGCATGGGTTCGTTCCGATGGATGCCGCCGGAAGTGTGATCCGCCCGGCCAAACTCTGGTGCGATACTTCGACCGGATCCGAGTGTGAAGAACTGACCGCAGCGCTGGGGGGACCTGCAGCGGTCATCCGACAGGTCGGAAACGCAATGCTTCCTGGTTTCACCGCACCCAAAATTTTGTGGCTGAAGCGGCATGAACCGAAAAATTTCGCCCGATTGGCGACGGTGCTGCTCCCCCACGATTATCTGAACTGGTGGCTGACCGGCAATCGCTTCATGGAGTATGGAGACGCGTCCGGGTCAGCGATGATGGACGTCCGCCGTCGCCGATGGTCGGACGCGGTTGTCCGGGCCATTGACCCGGAACTGGCAGGAAAACTACCCCCCCTTTCATCGAGTGATCAACCGGCGGGTACCTTGCAGGCGTCCGCCGCCAAGGCTTTGGGTCTCAAGCCCGGCGTGGTGGTCAGCGCTGGTGGAGGGGACAACATGATGGGGGCCATCGGAACCGGCAACACCCGTCCGGGGGTTGTGACCGCGAGTTTTGGAACCAGTGGAACCATTTATGCCTGCGCCGCCAAGCCGGTGATTGATCCCAAGGGCGAAATTGCCGCATTTTGTGATTCGGCCAATCAATGGCTTCCCCTCCTTTGCACCATGAACGTGACCGTTGCCACGGAAATGGTTCGCCGGGAGTTTAAACTGGATCACTCCCAATTTGAGAAGGCCGCAGGGAAGGTCCAACCGGGTTCGGATGGCCTGCTCCTGCTCCCGTATCTGGAGGGCGAACGAACCCCGAACGTTCCAGATGGAACCGGCGCCTTCTTTGGCATTCGCCCTCGAACCTTCAGCGCCGGCCATTTCGCTCGGGCCGCGATGGAGGGGGTGACCCTGGGGATGAATTTTGGTCTGCGCCGACTTTCGGAATTGGGGGTCCCGGCCACCCAGGTTCGGGCGACCGGTGGTGGTGCCCATTCCCGATTGTGGCGTCAGATCATGGCCGATGTCTTCAATGCCGAAGTCGTCACGCTCAAGGTGCCGGAAGGGGCTGCCTTTGGTGCCGCACTTCAGGCCCTTTGGTGCTGGAGGCGAACCCGGGGCGAAAAGGTGGAGTTGAACGATATCACGGATGCCCTGGTGAGCCTGAATTCGAGAGAAACGGTCCAACCGGATCCGTCCCGGGTCGAGCGCTATCAGGAGATGCAGGCGATTCAGGACCAGTTGGGCAGGGCGTTGAGGCCGGTCTTTCCGGTTCACCGGCGTTGGGTGACCCTGGCGGCCTAGCCTTACGGCCTATGTCTGAAACCCCCTCCGTTTCACCGCCTTCAAGTGTCGGAACTGCGACCAAGCCCCTCTCCAAAGGGCAGGTGTTTGTCCGTCGACTTTCGAGCACCCTCGCCTTGTGGGCCATTGTCCTGACCGCCAGCTTTTCCCCTAATCGCTTCATCGCCAATCAGGTCTTTCTGCTGTTGATGATTGGGCTGGCGGCGACCGGATTGTGGGAATTCTACGGTCTCGTCGAACGACGCGGGCTCTTGTGTTTCAAGGGATGGGGTCTCTTTGGCGGTCTCCTGCTGATGGTGAGCACCTTCTTTTACCTGACCCAATATCTGCCCGGATTAACCACCTACTCCGGGCTTCCCTCCAAGGCCAACGATTTCGAGAACTCCGTCTTGATCCTGTTCGTTCTCGGCCTGTGCGTCCGGCAATTCCTATCGCCGGGGAATCCCGACGGGCTTCTGGCCATTTCCACCACACTCTTTGGCCTGATGTATGTTCCGTGGCTGCTGAATTTCATTCAGAAGATTAATTTTTTCCCCGGAATCGATGGCCGCTACTACGTCCTCTACTTCATC
>CAIPFS010000320.1 GCA_903864375.1 uncultured Verrucomicrobiota bacterium | reverse complement strand
ATCGAACCCTCGTAACTAGTTTGGAAGACTAGCGCTCTACCATTGAGCTACACCCGCACCGCTGCGTAGCCCCCAATTTAAAGCGCGGAGCGACAAATTCAAGTCCGGTTTCGTAAAGTTGTGCGAGACCATTCCGAAGGCTCGGGAGCCCTTCGGACGTTTTCCGGGAGGACTTTACCCAGCCATGGAGATGGGAATTGTCCTCTGGGGCAATGGGCGCTTCGAAATCTCGCGCTTGCCCATTGATCCCACCCCCCACTAGCGTCTGGGTCCAATGAGTTCGATTCTACTGCGAGGCGGACGGGTCATCGACCCTGCCTCCCGCTTTGATCAGGTGGCCGATGTGCTGATCGTCGATCAGTCGGTGCGCGAAATCGGCCCCGGGCTCGTCCCACCGGCCGGTGCCGAGGTGTTCGATGTCACCGGCAGGGTTGTCTGTCCCGGTCTGATCGACATCCATGTTCATTTTCGCGAGCCGGGCCAGACCAAGAAGGAGGATGTTGCCTCCGGTTCCCGGTGCGCGGCCCGCGGCGGATTCACCACGGTGGTCTGCATGCCCAACACGTCCCCATCGGTGGACAGTCCGGCCACGGTGGCGCTGATTCAGGATCGGGCGGGCCTGTCGGGAATCCGGGTGGAAGTGGCCGGAGCCCTTTCCAAGGGGATCGCCGGGGAGGAACTGGCTGCGATCGGGTCCCTGCACAAGGCAGGGGTCATTGCCCTCACGGACGATGGCCACTGCATCCAGAGCAATGAACTGATGCGGCGGGCCTGCGAATACGCCCAGATGTTTGACCTGCCGATCATGGACCACTGCCAGGACTACAAACTGGTGGCGGAAGGGGTGATGAACGAGGGGTATTGGTCCACGGTCCTCGGTCTGCGCGGCTGGCCGGCCATGGGTGAGGAAGTCATCGTGGCACGGAACATCCTTCTCGCCGAACAGACGGGCGCCCGGATCCATTGCCAGCACATCAGCAGCGCCGGAAGTGTCCGGCTGTTGCGGGAGGCCCGGCGGCGCGGGGTCAGCATTTCTGGCGAGGCTTGTCCGCACCATTTCATTCTCACCGACGCCGCGGTGGCCGGCAGTGTGGAGTTTTGGAAAAAGGACGGGGCGGCGTTGGTGGAAGCGGGGATTGCGGGAAATCCACCGGTTTCCTGGCCGGCGTATCACACCTTCTTCAAGATGAACCCCCCGCTGCGGACCGCGGCGGATCGGGAGGCGATTCTCGAGGGCCTGGTCGACGGCACCCTCAGCATTCTGGCGAGCGATCATGCACCCCATACCAACTCCGAAAAAGAGGTGGAATTCGACGATGCCCCGTTCGGCATCCTTGGCCTGGAATGTGAGGTCGCCCTGTGCCTTCTGGCGCTCTATCACCCGGGGCGCCTTGGTCTCTCGGAACTTCTGGCCAAATGGACGATTCGTCCGGCGGACTTTTTGGGATTGAAGGATGGACGCGGTCGGCTTCAGGCGGGCGGCCCGGCGGATGTGACGGTCATCGACCTCGAGGTTCCGTGGGTATCCCGCAATAGCGACACGGCCAGCAAGTCGCGCAATTCCCCTTTTGACGGATGGCATCTCCGGGGCCGCCCGGTCCTGACCGTTGCCCGTGGGACGGTGGTTTGGAAGCTGGAGTAGGAGTCCGGTGCCGCCGGTCCTGCGGACCGCCCATGGGCTGAGCCGTGGCCCGTTCCCGAACGTCTCGATTCATCGACGGCCCCGCAGGTTTGGAAACCTGCGAAACGGCAGACAGGAATGTCTGCGCTACGTGATGAGGCCT
>CAIPFS010000319.1 GCA_903864375.1 uncultured Verrucomicrobiota bacterium | reverse complement strand
CCCCGCATCTTCCCGTGGTCGACAATGCCTACCAGTTCGTGGGCGCTACCGAGCAACAACAATTGCGCGTCACCTGGAAGCCGGTCACCAACGTCGTCGATGGAAAGCATGTCACCGGCTACTATGTCTATCGTTGGGACAGCCCGCGTCAGGCTCAGGAACTGGGTTCGAATCCGTTGACCCATCGCATTTCCCCGCTGGTGAGCCATGTGCCGGGACAGGCATCCTATCAGTTCGTCGACAGTGGTTTCGGCGCCCCCTCGACTCCAGCTGATTTCGGAAAGACCTTTTGGTACACCGTTCGCGCCGTCGATGACGGTGCCTGTGATGGAGGCAATTATTCTCCGGGAAGCGCCGCTGCATTTGGCGTCCTCCGCGATCGCAACGGACCGGACGCCCCGCGCGGTACCCCGCTGATCATGTGCTGCCGGCCGTCCGCAGTCGCCGGAAAGCCCGCAGTTTCCAAGCCCACCGAGGAAAATCTGGACCCGAATCTCGTTTATTATGAGGCCATCTGTCTCCGCAGGGATTCGCGAATTGACTGGGCGGAATTCACCGTCACCCGGTCGGGCATCAGCACCAATTTCCTCGGACGGGTGCATTTCCCTGCCAACAGCTCCCGTGCCCTGCGCCGGTTCACCTTTGACCGTGCGACCTTCAGCCAGGGGACCGTCCTGGTCACCATGCAGGTGGGTTCCATCGACGGACAAATTTCTGGCGAAGCCAAGGAAATCACCGAAGTCGTCCCCGGACGCGGGCTGATCAACCGGTTTCCCTTCGAAGGTCTCATGAATTGTGTTCAGGCACCAATCTCGGACGGGGGCCTTACGGGTAATTTCGGCTGCCGATCCCACTCCACGCAAAGCCCCCAACCGGATGGTACCGTCACCAACAATGGCATCGACGTGGTCATCACCCTCACTCCCGGCACCCGGGAGTTCAAACTCTACCGCCGGGTTGATTTCGGACCGCTGACGCTGATTCAGCAGGGGGATGGTGACTACAATGCGGCCACCAATGCCCTTCACCAAATCATTGCCCACGACGGTGCCATGCCGGCCAACAGCGCCACTCTTTGCTACTACGCCCAGTTGTTTGACGAAAATGGCAACTCCAGCCCGATGGCTCAGATTGGTCCCTGCCTGGAAACCCAGACACCTCCGGCCACACCGCTGCTGGCCCCGTTGGCCGCGCTCGGAGACGACGCGAACCCTCAAATGGACATTCGCTGGTTCTGCCCGCCGGTCGGCATCCAACGCTTCCGGGTCGAGGTTGCCGTCGATAACGGATTCCCGCCGGCAACCCTCGGAACGATTGTCAGCAGTGATCAGATCTCAGTCCATCCCAACTGGCTCCAGGTCGGCCCCTCCTCCACCAATCAACTGGATTTCGCGGAATACCTGACACCCGCACCAGGTGCCGACTTCGGCCCTGGCCCCGCGTTCGAGCTGATTGTTCCCATCCAACTCGGCGTCAAGTACACCGTTCAGATCGTAGCCCTGGACAAAGGCGGTGCAGCCGGCACCTCGAGCCATGCAGAGAGCTTCAAATGGGCGGCCCCCCCCGCCGCGACGGGTCCCCACGTGCCCTGGCCCGCCCGTCCGCTGGGACCCGTGGGCAGTCTCCCGCCCAAGGTGATCGCCCAGCGTCTCACCAACGGGGTCTATGACGGCATGGCCATCCGCATCGGAGGCATCGCGCGAACCCAGCTGTTCAGTGGCGAAGGCAGCGATCCGAAGGGACCCCGGGCTTCCGTCAAGGCAGGGATCAAGCCGGCGGACCTCATCTTTACCAATGGATTCGGGCAGTCGCTCTTCCCCTGTGTAGTCTACCGATATCAAGTGGCCAATGCCGCCTATCCCAAGCCTGCGGGTGACCTCATCCAGGTCACCCCGTTGATGGAAACACTGGCTCTGGTCGATGCGGTGAACCCCACCCAGACCCTCTACCAAAAGCTCGTGGATCCCTTCGTCATCGCTCCCGCCTCCTCCCTTTTCGGGAATAACGAAGCGGGCGTGATCCCGATCTTCCTGCTCGACACCCAACCGGCGGTTCGCAATGCCTCCTATGCCTACCTGCTGGTCCGTTTTGGCCCGAATTCCGAACCTTTGGAGGTCCTCCCTGTCCCTGCCGCGCTCGCTCAACCATGAAAACCGCTCCCTTCCTGGCCGTTTGCCTGCTGGCTTCGGCCTCTGCCCCGGCTGTCGGCGCATTCACCTATCGCAGCCCCAATGAAGTCCTGCTGACCGCCGATGTGGATGGCGACGGACGTGATGACACCCTCATCATTGACCGTGAAACCGGGGCCTACCGGATCGGCTACCAACTGACGTCAGGCAACTACACCTGGGCCGACGCCCGCCCCAGCGGGATCCAGAGTGTCACCTCCGCCACCCGGGGCCGCATCCTGTCCAACAGCCGGGAAGCCATCGTCGTCACCGGCGATTCCGACAATGTCGTCAATGTGATCGATGCCGCCGACCCGGCCATCGAAGGACAATTGGTGTCGGTTTATCCGGGAGGGATCGGTTCCCGGGTCGTCACCTCCCTCGATTTTGCACTGGCACCGGTGACCCCGCAGGAAGACCTGCTGATTGCCACCGATGAATCTCTGGCCGGCCCCGCCGGACAGGCCTTCTTTGCCTCCCAGGGCGGTGGAAACTTCGCCAATATCGCCCTGACCAGCTTCGGGCGTTGGACGTCCGCCGACCGGGTCCAATTGGGAAGTGGACTCAACGACGTGGTCGGGGCCCTGGTCGACACCGGCGCGAGCACGGTGTTCCAGGTCATCCAGACCGGACCCGGCACAGCGACCCAGGTGATCGCCGACCTCCAGCCCGTCCCCACTCAATTCACCTACGGCCATTTTGGCGGTGGAACACTCCATCAGTTTCTCTTCAACACCCCCGGTCAGTCCAACCTGGTGGTCCGCACCGTTCAACAACCGTCTGCCTCGGTATTCAAGCTGAGCTCGCCGGCGGTTTTTTCGCTTGGGTTTTCATTTGGTCTGCTCGAAGTGATTCCCGGAACACCGGCCCGGCTACTGGCCGTTGCCACCGTCGGATCGGAGGCCCGGATTTATGATTTCGACGGAGTAAATCCGCCGGTCCTCAAGCAGACCCTGAATCCCTCGGGAACCGATAGCATCAGTGGCGCCCTGCCCACAGGCGGCGGTAACTTCCAGTTGCTCAGCGCCAACGCCAACAGTCGCCGCTCCACCTCGGTGCAACCGTTCAAATTCAATGGAACCAAGTTCGTCGGCGGCGCCAGCACCCCCCTGCCGACCGTCAACCCGCTGTCCCTCGGAGCCAACGTCTTCCTGTTCCAGTCGGAGCCGTTCGTGAATGCCACACCGGGATTGCTCCGGCGTTTGAACGCTGCCGATTGGTCCTCGAAACCCAACCTGAGCGGCGGCAACCTGCTGGTCACCGGCGAACGCGATCGCGGCACCTCCCAGGGTCTGGGAAATCCGAGTGTCCGGAACCTGGGCACGGTTCCGGTAACCGCTCACTTCGGGCTGGTCAACCAGTATCATCCGTTGATCTCCCTGGTGAGTTTTGATCCGGTTTCGCCATCCCCGACAAGCCCGGTGACCATTTCCCCCGTGGGAGGACCACAAACCCAGGCCATCGCGGTCACGCTTTCCGTGGGGGATCCCACCTACCAACCGTTGTACTCACTCGACGGCGGCCCGTGGACCACCTACTCCGCCCCCTTCTGGGTGTTCAAGACGACCAAGGTCCGGTACCTGGCCTCCAAGATCGGTGGATCCACCAAGAGCCCCACCCAGACCGCCACCTACACCTTTTCCACCTCTCCGGGCCTTGCTGACTCCGACGGAGACGGTGTGCCGGATTATGTGGAACTCGCCAATCATCTGAATCCCACCAAGGGACCGGACAGCGACGGAGATGGATTCTCCGACCTCCATGAAATCCTGGCGGGCACCGACCCGAATGCGACCAACAGCGTCCCATCGACCAATCAACTGGTCGACAGCTTCCAGGCCTTTGATTTCTGGGTGGCACCTCGTCCACTGGACCCCGTGCTGGTTGTTGAAACCAACGCGGCTTTCGGTGTGCAAATCGGGATTCACGATTTGAACGGAGCCCTGCTCCGAACCGGGTTGACCACCAATGTCCCGGGATCGCTGGTCAATCCCGTGGCTCCTGTCACCAACATTCTCGGGGAGCGCCAACCGGCTCTGGTGGTGCTGGCGACGGACCCCCATTTTCAAATCAAAACCTCCCTGCCCGATCCGGTGGTGGGACGTGAATTGGTCGGCCTCGCCCGGACCCCGGTCCTGACCCGCCCCGTCGTCAATTACAGCTACGGTGGCGGCTCTCTGACCACCGAGGCCGCCAACTGGTTGGCTGCCGCCAAGCTGGCCTACAAGAACGCCCCTCATCCGACGGTTCAGACCCAGCTGAGCGTTGCGGAGTCGGTGGCGGCCTTGTTGACCGAGCGGAAAATCAATCAAGTACTAGCCGACCGCGGCGTTCCCGGATTCAACGGAACCAATCTCACACTGTTCCCATTCCGCGTGGCCGATGTCGGACGGCTCCCAGCTACATTGGACCAACTGAATGCCCTCTCTCTGGAGCTCGACCCGGCCCACCCCGGCTTCGACCTCGGAAATCTGCACTCCACCATCCGGAACAGCGTCACCAATCCGGCGTCGCCTCTGCTTCCGCTGGTGCTTCTGGCGACAGACATCTATCGCATCAGCGGCCTGAGTAACAACGCCTCGCCTGGAAACTACCCGCTGCCCGTCGATGTGATTCGATCCTTTTTGATCTCTGGAAAGCTCTCCAGCAATTACGCGGCTGTGACCACGGTATCGCCCGCCACCCGCTCGGCGGCGACGACCGCCGTGGCCGGCTTCCTGAATTCCCTGGCCGGACGACCCATTGGAGAATTTGACCTGACTGTCCAGCTGGGATCCTTCCAACCGGGAGTCACCCGCCTGCTGGAGGCCTCCTCGGGCCACACCAAAAATCTCTTCATCAAGTCGGGTGTTCCCTACCTGTTCCCCCAATCCTTCCAACTGGTGGCGGGCAGCATTGTCCATGTCGTCGCCTACACCGATTTCACCGAACCCACCGTCGCCGGTGACAGCCTTCAGGTGATTGACGCGACGCTCATTTCAGCTCCGCCCGCTCCTATGGCTTCCGGCGACAATGGACTGACGTCCGACGCCTGGGGACTTCTCTTTTTCGGTGGAGCGTTTGATCCGTTTGCGGATGCGGACGGCGACGGCTTCAGCAATCTCCAGGAGTTTCTGGATGGCAGTGATCCCACGGATTCCCATTCCCATGCCAAGAAGGTGGTCCAACTCAAGGTTCCCCAACTGGCGTTGGGGGCTACGGACCTCGTCGGTGGCAAGCTGGCCTTGAGTTTCTCATTCCCCGCGGGCTATGCCTCGGCGTTCAACTTCTTTGTTCAGAAGAGCACGACGCTGGGAGGCGCCTATGACACGCTGCCGCTGGTCCCCAGTTCGTCAGGGCCCGATCAGCTCACGGTGAATCTGCCCGCCGTCCAGGACACGGGAGGGTTCTTCCGGTTGGTAATGCTGCTGAAATAGGCCGTGAAACGGGGCGATCCTGATTAGCACTGGAAATTCCCCCAACCTTGGTCGACCCTACCGGGGTGGTTCCCTTGGAACAATCCCGGTTTTGTCGTCATCTGTCGGCGGGTGATCAACGTTTCGTCAGCGACCATGCGGTGGAGTACCGGTACGTCGCCGGCCAGACGGTCTTCCTGGAAGGCGATGATGGGAACGGCCTCTATATCATCCTCGAGGGACGGGTCGAGATTTATGCCCAGTCCGGTCCGGGGCGGTTTCATGTTCTCTCGCGCATGGAGGCGGGCGAGTATTTTGGCGAAATGGCCACTTTCGACGGCGGTGCCCGTTCGGCCACTGCCAAGGCCATGAGCGACTGCCACCTCGCATTTCTGCCGGTCAAGACGGTCCTCGAATTATTGGTCCGCTCCCCGCTCCTTTCGGCCTCGCTGGTGAGGGATGCGAGCATTCGCATGCGGGAATTCAATGGCCGGTTTTTGCAGGAATCCCTCAATGCAGAACGGGTCCAGATGGTCGAGAGGCTGGCCGGCACCATCGTCCATGATTTTCGCAATCCGTTGAATGTCATTGGTCTGGCAGCCGATATTGCCGCCGAGGCGGACGGCTCGCCGGAAGTGCGGCGCAACGCACGGGACCGCATCCGCAAACAAATCGGCTTCCTGAACCAGATGATGCAGGAGTTGCTCGATTTCACCCGGTCGGTTCCTCCGAGAGCGATTCTGCCACGGGTCCGCTACGCCGTCTTCATTCAGGATATTCTGGAGGAATTGCGTCCCGATGCTCTTCGGCGGGGAGTCGAGCTTCGAGTGGAGGGGGAGGTCCCCGATATTCGATTGCGGTTTGATCCACAGCGGATGACCCGGGTGTTCAACAACCTCTGCCAGAATGCATTTGATGCCATGTCGGCCCTGCCTCAACCCCGGCTGACGCTCCGCTTCTGGCTGGAGGCCGGATTCGCGACCACGGAAATTTCCGATAGCGGTTGCGGCATCCCGCCCGAGCATCGACCCCATATCTTTGAGCCGTTCTTTACCTTCGGCAAGGCGCATGGGACTGGATTGGGTCTCGCGATTTGCGACCGGATCATCCGGGAGAACGGCGGAAACATCGAGGTCTCCAGCGACGTGGGCACGGGGGCAACGTTCCGGTTCCGACTTCCATTGCTCAGTCCGGACGATACCGATCGCATCACTCTGGCGGAGATGGGCTCAACCGTCCCCCCCTTGGTGACCAAAGCCCCGTAGGTGGGTGCCGGCGACCCTGCAGACGGGCTTTCTTCAAAGACCGTTTGACATTCCTCCAACAGTTCGTTTAAAACTTCAAGGTCCACACGCACTGTTTATGCAAACCTTCCGTTGCCCGCATTCCATTTTCAGGCGGCGTCTCGCTTTTACCCTAATCGAGCTGCTGGTTGTCATCGCCATTATCGCGATTCTCGCGGGAATGCTTCTTCCCGCCCTGGGCCGCGCCAAAGACAAGGCCCTGGCCACCGTCGATATCAACGGGATTCGTCAGCAGATGCTGGCGGTAAATATTTATACAACCGATAGCCAGGACTACCTGCCAGGACCGACCTGGGGCAGCAGCACGGCAAATGGTTGGGCCTACCGGCAAACCAGCGACGGCACGGCGTCCGACAACCAGGGTAACCGAATCCCAGTCAACAAACCGATTCCCGATGGGGCCGGCGATGCCAAACAACCCGAGGATGCAGCCTCCAAATACCAGGCGCAGGTCCCATTCTTCAAGATGGGCCAGCTTGGTCCGATTCTCAAGAGCCCCAAAGTGCTGCTTTGCCCGAAGGATTTATCAGAGATTTCCAGCCGAAAGAAAACCGAGTGGGCCGGTCGCAGCATCAAGCTCACCAGCTATACCTGGAACGGCTGCATCATTGATCTGGGTTCGGGCAGCTTCCCGTTGTGGGATAAAGGGGTGGGACGCAAGATCACCAGCTTCCGGGCCCTGGATATTCTGTGCTGGGAAACCGCCGAGCAGCGTCCGTTTTATTTCAACGATGCCGGTAATCAGCCTTCCGAAGGCGTCTCGCAGCGCCACGGTGCCGGCAAGTACAAGTACAACGTCATCAATGAAGACTGGGGCGGTTCCTCTGGCATCGGGCGGATTGGCGGAACAGCGGAGTTCATGAAGTATCGCCAGTTCACGGCCATGGGAGGCACCACCGATGGTCAACCGAAGGGAATCACACTGATTCAACCGCGCTCCCCTGACAATTACCTGTTCATTGGCCCGGCCTACGGCAAGTAATCCTCTGCGGATACGCCCTCTACAGGTATTTACCCATATCAGAATCTTATGAACCGTTGTTGGATTGGACTGATGGCCGCAGGGCTCCTGCTGACGGCCTGCAAGAAAGAAGATGTCGCAGCCTCTGCCGACACTTCGTCGGCACCGCGCCCGACTTCGGGAGCGGGTTCGTCCGCCGAGGTTCGAGCCGCTGAGGATCAGGCCCAAAAGGCTCTGGCCGCCAAGAATTACGACGAAGCCGCTGCCACCATCTTCAAGCTCAAGCAACAGCCCACCCTCTCCCAGGAAGAGGCGGACAAACTGCGTGGACTGGATGCCAACCTCCTGAACGCCGCCCAAAAGGATGCCAAGGCGTTGGAAGCCTACCAGAATATCAGCCGGGCTCAGCGCGGTCGTTAACGTGCCCCTCCCCTTCCATCGGCACCGCTCCGCAATGGAGCGGTGCCTTTTTATTTGGCTGCCTCCCCACCATCGCTGAACCGTGGCCCCAAGAACCGCCTGCCTCCTCCGATTGCCCCTGGTGCTCATGGTTCTCTGGATGGGATGCCGCCGAACGGTGTCAGAGTCCCCTGGTCCACCCAACGACCAGGCCACCCGAAACGCCCGGGATTACCTCTCCCTGGAGCAGCGGGAACAGGCCGCCGACCTGACTGTCTGGGAGCGGGAAATGGATGCGGAGGCTTATGAGGACATCTGGATTCAGCTTTGGGATTCCCTGAATCGAACAACGGATCCGGCTGCCGCCTGGCGACAGTTCTTTGCCGGGGTCCCCGAACTCCCCGTCGAAACGGGGCATCGATCCCTGCCGTGGTCCATCGAGGAAACCATTTTTACCGTACCGCTCCCGAACCACCCACGGCAGGACGCACAGCTCTGGTCCGCTCTTCTTCAGGAATGGCAGCAGGGACACTGGCTCCTCGACCGTACCGAATGGCATCTGACCGACCATATACCGGCCCGCGGAAATGATGCCGCCAAATCCACCGTTCACTTCCGGCTCCCCGCCGGGAGAACCAACCCTCCGGATCGTGTCTGCGTGGAAGGGAACCTCGAGGTGGAATGGGAACCTGGCCCCCTGCCGGTCTCCCCTCACCGTATTCGAATCACCGATGCCCGGATGCTGCGCCGGCAGGGTCCCATCCCCTTTGCCGTCCGCCAGGAATCGTCGCTTCCCCTGAATCAATCCGGTTTTTCTGACCCACTCCTGGCCCTCGATTTGGACGGGGACGGCTCAACCGATTTCCTGACCGTCGGAAGCCGTCAATGGTGGCACAACGAACCGTCCGCTCCAGGTAGCTCATCCATGGTCCGACGATTCATCCCGAAACGCATCGATTCCCTTCCCGAGGCCCCGGTCTGGGCAGCCGCCGTGAGCGATTTGGATGGTGACGGCATCGCGGACCTCGTCCTGGCCGATCACAACGGCCTGTCGCTCATGCGCGGAATCCCGGGTGCCGGCCTTGACCCTCAGTCACCCCAACGACTCTGGACCGCTTCCCCGCCGCTTCAGCATCCCCAGGTGATGGCCGTGGGAGATATCGACGGAGACGGACTACCGGACATCTGGCTGGGACAATACAAGCTCCCTTATCTGGGAGGACAGTTCCCCACCCCGTTTGACGATGCCAACGACGGCTTTCCATCCTATCTCCTCCACAATGTCGGCGGCCGGTTCCAGGACATCACCCGGGGATCCGGCCTCGAGTCCAAGCGTCGTCGTCGGGCGTACAGTGCCTCGTTTGTCGATCTTTCCGGCACCGGCAGGTCTGACCTGGTGGTCGTCAGTGATTTCGCGGGATTGGACATCTTCCAGTCAACCGGACCTGGAACCTTTCAGGATGTCACGGCCAGCCTGGGCGACTCTGGAAAGGCATTCGGCATGTCGCATGTGATCGCGGATTTTAATCACGATGGCCTTCCCGATATCTGGATGATCGGCATGAACTCACCCGTGGCCGCCCGGCTCAATCGATTCGGATTGGAGCGTCCCGGCAGCGCGGCCACGGTGAACCGCCGGAGGGCCATGACCCACGGCAACCGGCTTTTTGTCAGTCAGACGACCCAACCCGGCAGGTTCGAACTGGAGGAGGGAACGAAACTTCAGGCCCTGACCGAAACCGGTTGGAGCTGGGGGGCGGCCTGGTCCGATTTTGGCAATGAGCGCCGGTCCGAGTGGGTCGTGGCGGCAGGCCACGACACCCAGCCGAGCACCCGGGACTATGAGCGCCAGTTCTGGCGGCACGATGTCGATGTCGCCGCATCCACCAACAGCCCGTCGGCGGATTTCTACTTCCGTTCGGCCACCGGACGGCGCCGCGCCACCCAGGCCAGTTACGGCGGTTGGCAACACAACTCCCTGATTATTGAGTCGGCGCCCGATGAATGGACGGATGTCGGCTGGCTTACCGGCCTGACCTTTCCCGCCGATTGCAGGAATCTGGTGGCGGATGATGTGGACGGGACGGACGATTGGATGTCGTCATGCTGACCGAGGAAACCTGGCCCGTCCGCCAGCGCCGAATGTTGGTCTTCCACAACGAGTTGCCGACCGTGGGCCACTGGATCGGCCTCCGACTCGACGCCGGACGGCGATGCCCGGTCGGCACCCGGGTGGTTCTGGAGGATTCCTCCGGACAGCAGACACGGTGGATTCTGGCGGGAGACGGATACCGTTCCCAGACCGCCCCCGCGGTCCATTTTGGATTGGGGACCAATCAAGTCCTGGGGGTCACCATCCATTGGCCCGATGGTCAGACGACCTCGGTCCCTCATCCTGTGCGAGACCAATGGCAGTCGGTTTTCCAGCCTCCTGCCCGAGTCCACCGACCTGCCTCTTCGTTTTAAAGAATATTGATTCCTTCGACTCCAAACGCCGATGCCGCCGCCAAGAGCCGGACAAGATAGCTCGTGTCAAAATAGAGCATCAAACACGGTCCTCGCGGTCTTCGGAGATCCCCACGGTCACGTCGGTGCCCTGACCGGTCCGATCCCCCTCATCCAGCAATTGAAATTCAGCCGATTTTCTCCGGCTCCTGAAATAGGGGACCAGCCCCTTGCTTGTCCCCCCGAAGCAGCAGCGTTAAACCCATGGCAATCGGGGTCAGGTTGGATATCACTCGTCACGGGCACATTTTGGACTGCCCCCGGCCGCTGGAGGAGACCCTGGAACGGGAGCGGTGGTGGTCGCAATTGGGGCGGTTGACCTTCCCCCTGAACAGGACCTCGCTTGGCTTGGCATTTGCTTCGATTGAGGGGAATGTCTTCCCGAATGGTCGTGTCGCGCTACAACTGTCTACGGGCATTTACCCTGATCGAATTGCTGGTGGTCATTGCCATCATTGCCATCCTGGCGGGTATGCTGCTTCCGGCACTGGGGCGCGCGAAGAAGAAGGCCCTTCAGGCTTCGTGCCTGTCCAGCCAACGGCAGATTGGCATCGCCATCTTCGTTTATCTGGATGGAAATCAGGATCGGTTTCCGGACCGCCGCGACTTGAAGGTGAGCCTTCCTGGTGGCTACAAACCGTGGAGCTCCTGGCCGGCATCCGATCCCCGCGCGGGGTGGGCACCCCAGGTCTTCCGGGATTCCGGGGCGAATGATCGGATCTGGTTGTGTCCGGCCACTGTTGGCTCCTCCATCGGCAAGCTGGATCAGGTGGTGCAGGCCTCATCGACGGCGACCAATGCACCGGTGGTCAGCTATTGGATGTGGCGGTTTGATCGGACCAATGACTTGAGTGACCCCACGATGCTGGCGGATTTCTGGACGAAATCGGTCAATCAGGCCGTGACTGACCTTCAAGCCGCGAACGATCCCACTGTGGGCTTTCCAAACGGCCCCATCGACGTCGAGTTGCTCGTCGATCCCTATTTTCCCAACACCATCGCGGCGGTACCGGATTCCATCAAAGGCACCACGATGCACGGCGGGGGAAGGAACCGACTGTACCTCGACGGCCACACCGCCTACTTCCGGGACAAACGTACCCCCCGGTAATCCAATCGTTGGATCGGAGCCTTCTTCAGGCGGGTCCAAGGCCATCGGTGGATTCGAAAACAAACCGCGCCTTGCTCCCGGTCTGGGTCCCGCGCGGCCTTCCGCCGGTCAACGAGGACCTTCCGGACTGCCGTGGGCGGAAATGCGTCCCATTACCGCTCCCCTGCTGGGGCGAGCGGCTGCTTCACTGCGGATAATCGCGCTTCTGAGCCTCCATTTCCTGCACCATCCTTCGAATCAAGGCCGCGTTGGAGATCGGTTGCCATCCGTGGTGGGAACCCGGAGGGCCATATTGAAAATCGGCATCGATATGGGGATTCCGGGTGCCGCGCATGAATTCCTCAAACAGATGGACCGCCAGGTTTGAGTAGAAGCCATCCTTCTCCGCCGCCGTCAGATGCAACTTCCCCTTGAGTTTTGGCCCCATCCGGGACCAGTTGCGGGCGAGGAATTCCCGGAGGTCAAAGTTGTTGGCTCGCATCGATTCCACCACCGCTCGATCAATCCTGCCTGTCGCCAGATCCCAGACCGGAAGCGGATACCCGTCGGGACCGACCGGAGTGTGTTTCCACCACTCGAACTTCCCATCCTGGGTCCCCAGGATGGCGCAACGTCGGCTCCCGTCCCGATTGCTTTCCCCGCCGCCTTCGAACTCCGGTCCCGGTTTTGCCACAAAGGCATTGTCGTCCTCGTAAAGATTAACCCCCCCGTAATAGAGGCGGAAATCCACCGGATCCGGCGAAAAACCCCAGGCACCGCCATAAAAGTCCGGGTGATACAACAACATCGCCAGCGCCCCCCATCCGCCCGTCGATGTCCCGACCAGGACGCGGGCGTACGGCTCCCGAATCGTCCGATACCGCTCCTCCACCAGGGGAATCAATTCCGCGTGGATGGCATCGCCGTAGGGCCCGCAGTTGGGGGAGTTGACACCATAGGAGTCATCAAAATAGGGCGTCGGATGCTGAAAGGTGACCACGATCACCCGCGGGAAATCATCCGAATTCCAGGCTTCATAGAACTCATGCCCCGTCTCCTTGTTGGAGAGGGACCCGGGAAGCTCAGTTCCCGGTGGGAACGGCGGACGAGGAAGATGTTTTGCCGCCGCCTCTTCGCACTGCCGGGCCCAGCTCTTTTTTGCGTCCGGTTCCGGCTTTTCGTTAAAGCCAAAGGGGGAACCTCGATCAAAATGCCCCTGGAGATACACGACGGGATACCGCTGCTCCGGGTGTTCGGCATAGCCCTTCGGCAAAAGGACGGTCGCACCCAGGTCCATCGGATGTCCCCAGAATCGGGTCAACCGCGGACTCTCCATCTTCACCCGCTTCACCCATTCCGTGTCGGCGGGCAACGCACGGACCGGAATGCAGTTGTCGAGGCTGACTTGAAGGGTTGTCGGTTTGCCCTCAGCCACATGAAGTGTCTGGGACTGGCTGAAGTAATTGCCCGGGGACCGCTGGATGTCCTGGCCGTCCCACTGGTCCATGTGTGCCCAAATGCTATGTCCATCCGACCGCCGAAACTCGGTATAAACGTTGAGGAGGGCCTGAACATGATAATCGCCCGGTGCCAGATCGTTCAGGGTTGCCTCAGGATCCCCCGGTACCGTCCCCTCCATCACCACCTGTTCCCCCGCCCCGGCCTGTCGAACATCCACACCGAACAAACTCCGGGAATGAAAGCGGGGCTCGGCTTCATTGGTTGACGCCACCGCGAGAAAAATCCGTCCGGTCACGGTTTTCCCGGGGAACTTCACCGGAAGCGAAAACTCCACCCGAATCTTTCCGCCACCCGAAGGGGTCTCTGCCTGGGCAACGACCGACGACAGGATCACCGGGAGCGCGATCACCACTGCCCACAGGGCAGGCCAGACCGGTATCCCTGAAATGGAGGGAACTGAAACCGCATTTTTTCGAAAAAGGATCATCGGATGATTTTTTGGGGGTGGGGCCATGCCTCTCCAGCCGTTCATTGCCCCGAGTCAAAATACCCACAAGCTCCACCGGCCTGAAAGAGGAACCTGCGTCGGATCGGCCGGACGAGCGGAGCCTTCCGGCCTCCTGACGGCAACGGGCTCGCCGTCTGCAACTGCCTCACAGTCAGTACAAATCTTCCACAAACTCCAGGCCAACCGGAACACACCCTCCGGAGCGGATAGAACAACCGCAAGAAAGCTGGATTGTCACCCGCCTGGATTCTGCTCTCTTGATTCTGTGAACCGGGCTTCGATCCTCTCATGGTGTCAGGCGGTGGTGTCCGCGGCGTGCCTGACATTTTGCGGCGTCGTCGTCGGGCAATCGGACCAGGGAACCCTGCCCGCCTGGCGACTCATCTGGTCCGATGAATTTGACCAACCGGACGGTTCGCGTCCCAATCCTTCGCGGTGGGGATATGACACCGGGGGCGGCGGATGGGGGAATCAGGAGTTGGAGTCCTATACTTCGCGCACCAACAATGCCCGGATTGAAAAGGGAATACTGGTCGTTGAGGCGCGGAAGGAGGAATACCAGGGTGCAGACCATGTGGCCCGCCATTTCACTTCGGCGCGGCTCAATACCCAGGGAAAATTCACGACGACCTACGGGCGAATCGAATCCCGCATTCGCCTGCCGCACGGCCAGGGCATCTGGCCGGCGTTCTGGTTGTTGGGTGCCAATATTGGGAATGTCGGATGGCCCGCTTGTGGAGAGGTGGACATCATGGAAAACATCGGTCGGGAGCCGACCCAGGTTCACGCCACCGTTCACGGCCCGGGATATTCAGGTGGGAACGGAATCCGTCGTTCCTATCTGTCACCCAACGGAAGTCCATTTTCCGATGATTTCCATGTGTTCGCCATGGAATGGTTGCCGGGCCAGATGCGCTTCCTGGTCGACAACCAACCCTACTTCACGCTGACACCGGCATCATTGCCGCCTGGAACGGCATGGGTCTTCAGTGGACCGGAATTCATCATCCTCAACGTGGCGGTGGGCGGCAACTGGCCCGGGAGTCCGGATGCATCCACCGTCTTTCCGCAGCGGATGCTGGTCGACTACGTGCGGGTGTACGCATCGACCGTGGCTCCCGCTCCGGTCCTGCACGTCTGGCAGGCGGCAAATCATGTCGTTCTGGAGTGGCCGGACCTCTTTCCTCAGGCCCTGCTGAAAACCGCACGCCGCCCCCTCGGGCCGTGGTCGATACAACCCACCGATGGCCAACGAACCGCCGGCAATTTTTTTGCGGAGATCCTCCCCGGATTTTACCGCCTCGAATGGGGAAATTAGACGGTCGTCTTGCTCCGCAAGCGTGGAAGCGGCGTCCCACCGCTTTGCTTTCGGCGTAGTGACCGAAAACGTCGCCGGATCATCGAACCGCCAACCCGCCGGATCTGCCAACAACGGGTTCCGGAAAAATGAGCCAGCGAATGGGGAACTACGACATTTCCGTTTCGACGGCTTCAAGCGCCCGCAGAACTCTCGGGTAATCCCCCGTCTGGCGTAGCCAGGAATTCTCGACCCCATGGCGCGCCCACCCCAACGGTGTCCCCTCAAATTGAACGTCCTTTAATGTGGTGGAGGCCTTGAAGGCGAGCAACAACTCCACTAGATCCGCATTCCCGTGCCATGCGGCCCAGTGCAATGCCGTGCCCCCGTGCTGCCCCCGCACGTTGACCGGCCAACCCGCCTCCAACATGACCTGCACTGCCCTGAAATCGGCTTTTTGCGCTGCATAGACCAACGCGGCACCGTCCTCCTCTGTGAGTTCCTTTGCCAACCCGGGATGGGTTGCGAGCAACCTCTTCACGATCGCTTCGTCCCCGACCTCGCCAGCCCGGGCCAATTGCAACGCTGCCGGACTCCGATCCATCAGCAATTGAAACACCTGCTCATGACCAAACTCCCGGGCGACCGCGTGGGCCGATTTGTTCTGTCCCAGGGTCCAGATGTAAATGCAGCCGCCGCTGTGAGGATTCTTTCTTGGGAAATACCGGTCGGACACCCGCATGCGAAGAAGGCCAGGCTCGGCATCGACCCACCGGCGGACACCTTCAAGATTCCCCAATGCGGCTAGCAGCAGCAGGTCGGTACTGCAACCTCGAGAAACGAGATACCGGGCCACCTCCGGACGATCCCGAACCATGTACTGGGCCGGGGTCGATTCATGATCGACGTCCCGGGCATCAATTCGGGCTCCATGGTCCAGCAGAAATTCCGCAATCGGCACCGTGGTGGCAAAATGCAACGGCGTCTGGCCGTCCCCGCCAAGGGCATGGACCAACCCAGGTCGGGTGGAAACCAATTCCTGCAATTGATCCATCCGTCCCATGCGCGCGGCGGCGTGAATATCCACGGTGGCCCCACGGGCGATCAAAAACTCCGTCAACCCATGCTCATGGTCCAGCACCCCAAAACTCCCTGCCCACCAACGACTTCGAGCGTTGATGTCCGCCCCGGCCCCAAGCAGCACATCGATCATCTCCGTGTTGCGGTGCTCCACCGCACGCAGCAGCGGTGTCGTCCCAAACCCCGAATTCAAAAGAGGCTCATTCAACCCTCCACGGAGTTCCGGGTGCCGTGAGAGCAGCTCGCTCAGGCGCGCTACATCGTTGCCCTCCACCGCTGCCGCCAATTCCGACCGCGGGCTGCTCTTATCCTGCTGAAGTGCCATGACGACCCCGAGTGGGAACGAACGGATTCCGATTGACAAGCCCCAATCCCTTTGGGGTTGACATGAGCGGAGCCTATGAAAGATTGGAACAATTAGCGAATCACCTTTTTCCATCCCCAAACCCTGACACCATGAAACTCACCTCCGGTATCCGTTCCCTGCTCGCATTTCCCCCTGCATGGGTTGCTACGTTGATTTTCTGTCACGGAGACTCCCTTCCCATCGCCAACCCCAGCTTTGAAGGGGTGACCGGAAACAATCCGGCCTTTTTCGATTCCTCCGGCAATCTGCTCGGTGGACATTACACCACCGACCCGTCCCAGCCGCATGACGAGACTGCTTTTTTGACCACCACTCCAATCCCCGGATGGCAGGTCAAGGGCGGCGCGGGCACCATCAACTTCAATGGGACCGGTAAGGTTTCCCCCACCGCCACCGACGGCAACAACGTGGCCTGGGCCAATGGCTACCTGAGCGCCCACGGGTCCCTCAGCCAGACCTTGACCGCCACGTATCAGGCCGGTCTTACCTACACCCTGCAGGTGGATACCGCCTCGTTCACCTACCTGCCTCACGTTGACTATTCGATCAGCCTCTATGCCGGAAACACCCTCGTGGCCGGTGGGATCAATCCAAACATCCTGAACGCCGGAACATACATCACAGCCAGCATCACCGCCTCCATTGAGCCCAGTTCACCCTTTATAGGCCAGTCCATTTCAATCGTCCTGGCCAATGCCGGAAATCCTCCTGCCGGTAATGCCGTGGCCTTCGACAACGTTCGTCTGACATCTCAGGTGACAGCCGTTCCGGAACCCTCATCCTGGGCACTGGCCGCCATCGGTCTTTTGGGGGTCTTGAGCTTTAGTGGCCTCAAAAACAGGAAGTAGTGGATTTAATGGGCACCAAGAGGGGGAACCCCTGCAGGAGTTCCCCCAGCCCCAGGGCGTCTTCTCAAAATGGCTTTGACTGGATGTGCCAGCCAAAACAGGTCGGAGCGATGCGCGACGAGAGAGCCTATTGCGACAAAACACGCGACCGAGAAGCAACAAGTCCGACACCTGTCTCGGCCAGAAGACAGGCAATTTCATTTTGAAAGCACGCCCTGAACTTTTGTCACTCGCATGGTTCGTCTGGAACCGGCCGATGGCAGCCGCGGCCCTTCTGGCGTTGCTCCCGGCAACGCTCTTCGCCGGACCAACGACGAAGCTCACCTTCCAGATGGATCTCGACGTGAAGAACGTTCAATTCGCGGGATTGCTGGTGGCGGAGCGAGACGGACTCTATCGGGCAGCAGGACTGGAGGTGGACGTTCAACGGCTGGGAAAAGGATCGTCAGACTACTCCAATCTATCAGCGAAGGTGGCGATGACCGAAGGCATGGTCGGCTCGATTGAAAGCGGTCTGTTTCTTGCCGGTCGCGCAGCGGGTCTGCACATCGTGGCGCTGGGCGCCATGTTCCAGCAGACACCCCTTGGGCTGATCAGTTTTCGGACCGCCGGCATCCGCACACCGAACGACCTCGTCGGGAAGACGGTTGCCGTCCACGGTGACGGCCATGAGGCGCTCGACGCCATCCTTCAACGTGCCGGAATGAACCGCACTCAGCTCACGGTGACCGATGCCGATTACGGCAATGCTCCCCTGCTCACCGGGAAATGCGACGCGAAGCAGGGCTACCTGGTGGATGAACTCATCCAGCTGCAAGTGGAAGGGAACGACATGGTGGCTCTGTCCTTCGGAGCCAACGGTTATGCGGCCTATTCGCAGGTGTACTTTGTCTCGGAGACGACCCTGCGCAAGCACCGGGCGGCGCTGGTTCGCTTCATCGCGGCGAGCAACCATGGATGGCGCACGGCCATGGCCGACGTTCCGGGCACGGCAAAGTTTGTGGTGCAACAACACGAACCGACCCTCGGATTGGAATATCAAACGAGGTCACTACGGGCCATCGGGCCGCTCCTGACCGCTGAGAGCCCACAGATGGGAGTGACGACACCGGAGACCTGGCTTCGCAATGCCGGGGCGTTTCTAACAGGCCAGCCGAAGGCGAAATTGGGCGAGATGGCACAGTGGGTCGATTTCTCCGTCGCCGCCGAAGCGGCCAGGCTCAATCCATGAGCCAGGTTTAGGGAGGAGACAAGCGAACGCTGGATGCCGTGGACCGACTGGAATTTGAATTCGTCCTCTCTGCCTCCGCCCTCATTGATGCAGGCTCCTTCACGGGCTTGACCGGCCCGTTCGGCGCAGAGGTATCATGAAGGCCTCACACAAAAGCACGAAGCCACGAAGGGAAGTGAAAGCGTTGTCCGCCATTGTCGTCGATTGCGGCTACAAGCTTCATGTTGAGGCTGGACCCGCTTTGCTGGAGTCGGTTTATGAGGTTGTTTTGGCCAAAATGCTGACTGACCAAGGACTG
>CAIPFS010000318.1 GCA_903864375.1 uncultured Verrucomicrobiota bacterium | reverse complement strand
TCCATCCCGTCATCGGTCCCGTGGCGGAGGCAGAAGCCCTCTACGTCCGTCAACTCCGGCTCGGTGAACGGGCCGGGCATTTCCGCGACTCGGAATTTGTGATTTGGGACATCGGGCTTGGGGCTGCTGCCAATTCTGTGACCGCTTTGGAAGCGCTCCGAAATCAGTCGGGAACAGTTCGGATGGTTAGCTTTGATCTTTCCCTGGAGCCGTTGCGATTTGCCCTCGAAAATTCGGCCTCACTCGCCTTTCTCAACGGCTACGAGCCACGAATTGCTGAACTGCTGGATGGCGGTCAGGTTCAATTCTCCAATGGCTCCATGGCAGTCCGCTGGGAAACCGTCCTCGGCGACTTTCCGTCACTTCTGGCCTCTCCCCGTGCCGCCGCGTGGCCCGCTCCCGATGCCATTCTGTTTGACGCCTATTCACCGGCCAAAAATCCGGCGATGTGGAGCCTGCCGCTCTTCACCCGCCTTTTCGCAGCCGCCTCCAGCGGACGCCCATGCAACCTGGCCACCTATTCCCGGGCCACATTGTTGAGAACCACCCTGCTGCTGGCAGGTTGGTACGTTGGGGCCGGGGATGCGACAGGGGAAAAAGAGGAAACAACTGTCGCAGCCACCCACCCTGATCTCATCCAGCGTCCCCTCGATCGATCATGGCTTGATCGAGCCCGCCGATCGACCAGCGCAGAGCCGCTCCTCGGGGACATTTACCGACAAGCGCCCTTGTCCACCGAAAACCGGGAGCGACTCGCAGCCCATCCCCAGTTTCAATAGTACTGGCGGATGGCAGCGACGAGAAAATAGGCGCCTCCCAAGGCGACAAGGATCGATCCACCCCGTTGCAGTCGCAGTCGGATGTTATCTCCCTGCCATTTTCCAAGCCACTGGATGAGACCCCAAAAGGGAACGCCAACCATCAGGTGGCCACACTCGACACCCAGGCAGAAAGCCATGATGGCGGCAACGAGGGAGGAACCTCCACTGCGACCCAAAGCCTCATTCAACCCGGTGGCAAAACCGAGGCCGTGAATCAGGCCAAAACAAAATGCAGTCACCCATCGCAGCGATGAGGCCGCCCGCCGGGGTGCCCATCGATTCTCAACTGCGACGAGGACAATGCTGAGGGCGATGACCGGCTCCACCACGGACGAAGGCAGTCGAACCCAATTCATGGCAGAGCAGGTCACGGTCAATGAATGCGCCGCCGTAAAAACAACAATCAAACGCAGAAAATCCCGAACCCGGACCGCTGCCAGCGCCAGAGCGGCGAGAAATAGCAGATGATCGTATCCCGTCAGGATATGATGGATGCCCAGTCGCAGATAGGCACCAAATCCAGGAACCTTTTCAGACGGCTCCTTTCCCATCGACTCCGAAGGCAACGGCATTCCCGGCGCGGCGGAGGTCCACCCGACTTCCAGCGGCACTCCGCTTCGCACGACTCCCGAACCGAGTGTCGTCCGGTCCGACCTTTTGACGGCGATGGCGTAAATGACATCCCAGGAAACCCCTGGAGCATAACGCTGTTCCTCCAGCATCGTGGTGGAAAATCGAATGGTTTGGGGACCTGAACCGGCCTTCCATGGCGCTTCGATATCAAAGACGGCACGGGTCTGATCCAGGTATTCGGGTGAGCCGGGGGATGCAGTGGACTCCGAGTCGGCCACCAGCGTCCAATCCAGGAGTTTGAGTTCCAGCGGTTGGGAATCCGCGCTGATTTGAAGGTGTTGCCGAAGGTAGGCACCCTGCTGAACCAATCCTGCCTGCCAGCCGCCCAAATCCACCGGCAGATGTTCAGCAAAGGTGGGTCCACACACCAGGGACACCTCCCGAAGCGTGCTGCTGACCCGCATCACCAACCGATTGGTATCAACGGTGACCCACCAGGTGTTTTGCAGAAGCGGATGGCAAAGCACCGGAAGTCCGCCGACAAAAACGGTGAACAGCCACGCCCACCCACACCGCCGGAAGCACCAGGCGGAGAGGCTCGGACCACGCCAGGCCATCAACTGATTTCCGGAACGAAAAACGGCGGACGTCCGTACTCCCGAAGGAGGTGATTCGCGGGAGCATTGTCGTAGAACAGCTCATTGACCGAATCGACCTCCAGCAAAGCCCCCAGAGTCAGCGGATTGCGAATGAGGTCGACCTCGTTCGCCTCCAGATGCTCGAGCAAACGTCCCAGCGCTTCGCTGGCCACTTCATTGTTCTTCAGGCGTTCACGCAGCGCCGGTGGTCCCAGTTTTTCACCCAACCGGTGGCTGATGTTCCCCAGATGGCACAAGGCGCTGCTGACGTGCCCCTCCTCGATATCCGCATTGAGGTCGGAATGACGGCGACTGCGCACCGATTGGATGAAATTCAGGTAGTGGTTTCCCGTCCCCTGGAACCGCTTGATCTCATTGCCCTTGTTGTCCTGAATGATCACTTCCGTGTAGGACGACGGGATGACGACGATCCCCTCCTCATACGAGATCACCACGCCAATCTGCGTGTGGTGATACTCCGGCATGTTCTTGGTCCATAATTCCGGAGCTTGAAAAATCCTGGATTTGGGAAGACCCCGAACCTCAAAGATCAGCGGGGCCGTGTCGTAATCGTGAATCACGATCTGGCTGTTGGGGGTATCGCCATCATCAAAATATCCCAGCCGTCCCCCGACGCTCAGGACGCCATTACTGATGCGCTTCTCGCCGAGAAACCAACGGGCAATATCCATTTGATGGATTCCCTGGTTCCCCACATCCCCGTTGCCATTTTGATAAACCCAATGCCAATCGTAATGAAGACGTTTCCGGAACAGAGGCAACATGGGAGTCGGACCGCACCAGAGGTCATAATCAATCGTCTCGGGAACATGAGTCGGTGCGGTGACCCGGCCAATGCTCTGCCGCGGCTTGAAACACAGACCGCGGGCAAATTGAATTTTTCCCAACTTCCCCTCCTGAAGCCAGGCGACTGCCTCCTGCAACGCCGGACTCGACCGGGACTGGGTACCGGTCTGGACGATGCGCTTGTGCTTACGTGCCGCCTTGACGATCTGACGCCCTTCCCAAACCGAATGAGAAACGGGCTTTTCCACATACACATCCTTCCCATGCTGGCAGGCCCAGACAGAAATCAGTGCATGCCAGTGATTGGGGGTGGCTGTGGATATCGCGTCGATGTCCGGCTGTTCGAGCAGCTTTCGGACGTCCGTGAAGGTGGCCACCGGATTTCCTTCGGCGGCCAGTTTGGCCGCTGTCTGGTCCAGCACGGTGCGGTCGACATCACACAGGGCAACCACCCGCACTCCCTTGAGTTTACGGAAATTATCGATGTGATCCTGACCGCGACTGTTGAATCCAACCACGGCGACTCGGATGTCCTCATTGGCTCCCGGAACCTTGGACCACAGGGCTGCCGGGGTGGCGACAGAGGCCATCGCAGCGGATTTCAAAAAGCGACGACGATTGAAATTCATGGAAGGAAAGGTGTGAACTGCGAGGACATTGACAGCCATTTGCAAGAACGGCAACGACCGGGTCTCGTTCCGGCATCAATGGGAGGCTTTTTTTTCATAGTCCGTATAGTGTTGTTCCACCTCCGCCTGAACCGAATCCCCGGGGTGAAAGTAGAACCGATACCGGAAGGTGACGCTCTTTCCCGCCGGAATCTTCAGATCACCCGTTCCGGCAGGTGCTTTTTCAAAGTCATGCAACCCAAACGGATTCACGGCAAACAGTCCGTAATCCCGGGCATGCCAGGTCGAGGGATGGCGGGGATTCCCCGGATGATCAAAAATGGCAACGCCCTGAACCGATGCCCCCACGGGACCCGAGTAGTCGCACCAGGCGGAATGAGTTCCCCAAACCGCAGCGTTTTCAAGCCCTTCCCGGTTGACGAGGTGGCCGCTCCCGACCGAGCCATCCGCAGCCTTCACCCGCATGGACTCCGCCAGCCGGATGGCCATGGATCCTTCCTTGGTGTCCCCGAGGACCAGTTCTCCCGGCGTGGCAAAAATGGTGATGGAAAAATCAAGAATCCGATCGGGTCCCTTGGGGGCCAGAAATCGGAACGTCCGTTCATCGTTTGCCACCACGTTGCCCGAGTGGTCGACCCACCGATTTCGACTGACCAGGACACCCTCTTCCGGTCCGGAACTCAATTCAGCGAAGGACTGATGCACCGTCCTGCCGGCACCCTCCACCTCGCTCCAGAAATCCTGTCCATTGGCCGCGCCATGAGCCCACCACAATCCATGGTGATGGGGATGGTCATGTTCCTCACCGGGAACCGTCTCCTGCGGCCATCTGCGGGTCAGGTGCTCCCCGGTGGCCGACAGGATCGGATAAAGAAACGGCCGTGAAACATCACGAAAGTGGTATTCAGTGAAGAGTCGACCATCGAGCTCCACCCGGATGACATTGTTGGTCTCGAACAGGTAAACCCGCGGGGTATTGGAACCGGCACGAACCCTGACGCCCCCCGCCCCCCATGCAGCGGCGATCAGGGCCAGAATCAATGGGGCCCATCGGACGGGCCGAAAGCAGGGAGGGAGCATGGCCATGCTAAATGCCGAAGAAGTCAGTCCCGGGTCAATGGTTAATTCCGTTGGTTCCGAAACGAACCACCGGACTCATCCGTCGGCTCAGTCGTGCCACGTCCCAATGCATCTCGGTTTACTAGTGTCGTGTATCCCAAATGGCTTGCAGTTTGTTGCGCCTAAGATGCCCCAGGGCGAGGTGCAGGAGGGAACTGGAGGCCGACCTCCAGCCCCTTCGGACGTCCCAGTCGAAGCTCCAAACGCCCTCCACAGGCTGCCATGCAGGTCTTGACGATGGCCAATCCCAGACCAAATCCGCCCCCCTCACGGGTGCGGGCCAGCTCCGGACGGAAGAACGGCTCTCCGAGCTTTCCGAGGGCTTCGGGCGGAACCCCCGGCCCGCAGTCACAAATCCACACGGTGATCCCCTGGGAGGTGACCTCCGACGAAATGGTGATCGGTCCCGCAGCACCGGCATATCTCAGGGCATTTCGAAGCACGTTGCCCACCGCCCGGGCCACCAACTCGGGTTGCGCGTTGACGGTCAGTGTCGCGGGCAATTGCCAGAGCAGCTGGGTGTCACCAACGCCCTCGCGCTGGGCCACGCGCCGGATCAGCGCACAAAGCTCGACGGGAATGGTTTCACGCTGCTTTTCCGCCAGGCCGGCTTTTGAAAACTCCAATAACTCATGGACGAGGTCCCCCATCACCCGGACCTCTTCACGGACATCCTGAACATACTCCGCCTGACGGGCATCGGCTCGTTGCTCCAGGATCCCCAGAGCCATCTCCATCCGGGCAAGCGGAGTGCACAATTCGTGGGAGACGTCTCCCAGGAAGCGCTTCTGACCAGTCACAAAACGTCGCAACTGGACGGCGAGGTGGTTGATGGAAACGCCCAGATGATCCAATTCATCCCCCCACCGACTCTGAAGCTCCACATCAAATTGCCCCTCGGCAATCCGCCGGGCCGCCCGATCCATATCTCCCACCGAACGGGTGATCCGCACCACAAACGGCACCCAGAAGACGGCGGAAAAAACGACTGCACCGACCAGAACCCACCAGGGGGTGGGATCGAAGAGCAGTCCGCCCCCACTGATGGTCTTCGAGATGACCAGCAGCACCCCCGGGCTGGCCTCGCGATGTCCCAACTCCCGCAATGGGAGGCCCACCAGCAGCCAGTAGCGGGATGGGTCCCCCGCAGAAACCATGACCTTCGGCGCTCCCCTCCGGCGCTGCCACGGATTGGGCGGCGCACCGCGGCGAGGCGGTGGCGGACGTCCCTCCAGCCGCAGAGGCGCTTCCTCCCCCTCCCCTGGAGGAGGCCCGTCAGGAGGGGCGTCCTCCTCCCGGGTGAGCTTGGAACGTTCACGTTCCGCCCATCGGTCCATCTGGCGCTGCCGCCGGAGTTCCGCCAACTGCTCCAGGACCTGGGACGGCAGGACCGTGGGCGGACCTGCAACATGGGTACCGCTGGAGGTCACCAGTACCAGCTGAACCTCCCGGTTTGTGGTGACCTGTCTGAGGACATGATCCCAATTGGTCCGCTCTTCCGAGGCCAATTCGCCGGCAAGTTTACCGGCAAGACCGTCAATCTGGGCCCCGGCGGCTCCATCCAGCAGAGCGTTCAGGCTGAGCCCCAGTTCCCCCCGGGCAAAATAGGAGAGCCCGATCATCAACAGCAACAGATTCAAAAAAAACCATCCCAACAGCTGCACATACAGTGGGAGTTTCAGTCGAGGCACGTTCATCGTCTGCCTATAAGTCGGTCCGGTTGGGGTCCACCAGCATGTAGCCCGCCGAGCGCAGCGTCCGGATGAACCGGGGAGCCTTGGCGTCGTCGCCCAGCTTCCGTCGAAGCGCGGAGATATGGACGTCGATGGACCGGTCAAACACATCAAAATTCCGGTCCCGGACTTCGTCGAGCAGCTGCTCCCGACTTCTCACCCGCCCGCGCGCCCTGGCCAGCGAAACCAGCAGATCAAATTCCACGGGGGTCAGCACCATGGGCCGATCGTCCACCACAGCAGTCCTCGTTTCCGGTTGAATCCGCAACGGACCCACCACCAGTTCCTCGGTGGATTGATCCGCCGGACCGCTCGTGGACCGGGGAGCCTGGGTGCGACGCGTCACGGCGCGGAGCCGTGCCAGAAGCTCCCGGCTGGAAAAGGTCTTGGGAAGATAGTCATCGGCACCGATCTCCAACCCGACAATGCGGTCCGCCTCATCCCCCCGGGCGGTGAGCATCAGGACGGGAACGTCGCTCGTCCTCCGGATTTGCTGAAGCACCTGGAATCCATCGAGCCCGGGCAGCATCACGTCGAGGATGACCGCGTGCCAGGGCTCGGCCACCGCCCGGACGGCCCCGGCGCTTCCATCGTGCTCGAGCGCCACCGAGTATCCCAGCGGCTCCAGATAATCACGAATCAACCGGCAGAGCTTGCGATCATCATCGATCACCAGCAGTCGGCGGGTCTCAGGCAGTGAAGGTTCGGATGGATTCGTGTTCATGACCGCGGGAGGGGATGTACCGGAGCGGACTTGGATTGGCTTGGCTTTTTACCATGTCTTTACATTTTTCGTCCCAACTCCACACAAATGCTTTACAGACCCACGCTTTATTGAGGTCGAAGTTCAGCGGTGAATGCCGCGGACCGCAGAAAACAACATTCAACACACACGTCTCGTATGAATCAAAAACTCTCCACGTTGGTTCTGGCCACACTCTGCGCCGCCAGCCTCAACCTCAGCGCCCAGGATGCTCCGCCCCAGGACGGCCCCCCTCCGGGTGGGCGCGGCCCCGGCGGTCATCGCCCCCCTCCCCCGATCATCGCCGTCCTGGATGCCAACCACGATGGAATCATCGATGCCTCCGAACTGGCCAATGCCGTCGCCGCCCTCAAGACCCTCGACAAGAATAAAGACGGCAAATTGACCCAGGAGGAGTTGCGCCCGGCACCCCCGACCGGTGGTCCGGCAGGTGGTCCGCCTGACGGCGCTCCCGCAGGCGGCCCCCCGGAGGGTGGCCCGGCCGGCGGTCCTCCCGATGGTGGCCCCGAGGGCGGCCGTCCGCGCCATGACGGTCCCGGAGGTCCGGGTGGACCTGGCGGTCACCGCCCTCCGCCCCCCATCATGGAGGCTCTGGACGTGAACCATGATGGTGTCATTGACGCCTCCGAATTGGCCAATGCCGTCGCCGCCCTCAAGACCCTGGATAAGAACAACGATGGCAAGCTGACTCAGGACGAATTGCGTCCCCAACGTCCGGCCCGCCGTCAGGATGGTTCCCCTCGCCAGTAACAAAGGAACGCCTCCACCACAAACCCGCGCCTCAAGCGCGGGTTTTTCGTTGTGGGTAGGGTGCACCTCCAAAATCGGTCGTGAATCGAGACGATGAACAGGGCAGACAGACCGGCGGGGGGGTGATGTGGCGCCGGTTTTCAAACCTGCTGTTTTGGAGGCCTCCAGGCCTGCCGGGCCGTCAGTGAACCGGGACGTTGGAGCACGGGCCGCGGCTCAGACCATAGGCCGTCCGCAGGACCGGCAGACAGGAATGTCTGCGCTACGGCGCAAGGGCGGGTTCATGGAAAGGAGCAGCCTCCCGACGAGCCACGGAGGTTCGTATCGCCCCCGAGGTCGCGTGCAGCCCCATACTTTTTTGTAGCTGCTTTCCATGCCACCCGCGGTCGGTTCTCAGGGAGAGCCTCATCGTGGGTACCATGTAAACGGGCGAGGCGGTGATCCCCGCAGGGATTGGGAACGTGTCCCGCAGTGGCGGGACGTCCCTTCGGACGCAAGTTCCTCCGAAGGAGAGACATCCAACGGACGCGCTCCTGCAAGTCCCCATATCGATTTTGACTCCTGTCGTCAGGACACAGCCGCGCCCATTCGTCCAGCAGTTCTCCCACCGAGCCTTAGGCAGTCTTAACCACGCCAGTTTCGATGAGGCGAAGCCCATGGGCCGACCGCAAGTCTCCTGCTCATGTCGAAAGCAACCGCCGTGTTGCGTTGTCGACCCGGTTGCGGCAGCGTAACACCACTATGGCAGCCGTTCCCAAACCCGCCTTCCGGTCCTATATACCGGCCAAGACCTCCCTCCGTGAGTTTTCGGTTCGAGCCCTGTTGCTGGGCACAATCCTGGGGGTGGTGTTCGGGATGTCATCCCTGTATCTGGCGTTGAAGGTGGGCTTGACGGTGAGTGCCAGTATTCCGGTCGCCGTCATCTCCATCACCATTTTCCGATTGTTGGCCAAGCTGGGCTGGGGAAGGGACGCCACCATTCTCGAGCATAATCTGGCGCAGACTGCCGGGTCAGCCGGCGAATCCATTGCTTTCGGTGTCGGCGTGACGATGCCGGCCATTCTCATTCTGGGATTTGACCTCGAAATCTACCGGGTGCTTCTCGTGGGAGTGTTGGGTGGACTCCTGGGCATCCTGATGATGATCCCCCTGCGGCGTTCCT
>CAIPFS010000317.1 GCA_903864375.1 uncultured Verrucomicrobiota bacterium | reverse complement strand
GACCATGTGGGTGTGATGATCCTGGGGGAGTGCATGCTCTTCCCCGAGGCCGTACTGCCCCTGTTCATTTTTGAACCACGGTACCGCACCATGCTGGCGGAGTCGCTGGAGAGCCACCGTCTGTTTGGTCTGGCCATGCAAAAGCCCGGTTCTACCCGTGAAAGTCCATGCGAAGTGGCCGGGATCGGCCTGGTTCGTGCCTCGCATTTGAACGAAAACGGCACCTCAAATCTGGTTCTTCAAGGCATCGCCCGAATCCGGCTCGGGAAGGTGGTTCAGCTCAAACCGTATCGCGCCCATGCATTTGAAGTCATCGAAAGCCTGCCGCCCGACCCGGAGACCACTCCGCAATTGATCGATCGATTGATGGACCTGGTCGATGCGCGACTCCATCAGGGAGCCGTTCAAATCCCGGTTTCCATGATGAATCTGCTGTCCGGCCTTTGTCCCGGAAGGGAAGCGCTGACCGTGGCGGACTGCCTGAACGCTCTGCGTCAGGTCAACAATCCCGGCCGACTGGCCGATTTGATCGCGCTGCTGCTCCTGCCCCAGGCGGTACATCGGCAGCTCATCTTGGAGACGCCTTCTGTTGAGGAGCGTCTGTCCCTGCTCATCCGGTGGATGACCGGTGAGGTGGCCCGCCTTCAAAAGAAATCGGCGCCATGAGCTGGGCGGCAGGCTGGCGAAAGTACGGTCGGGTGCTGGTCATCGGCATCCAAAACACTCTGGTCTACCGCGCCAATTTCCTGTTTCGGGCCTCGATTTCCCTGGTTCCCTTGCTGGGAACGCTTCAAGTCTGGCGGACCATTTTCGCCGGAAAGCCCGACGGCGGCACAATCGCCGGATACACCCTGTCCGGGATGATCAGCTATTACCTGATCGTCAATGTGGTGGACGCTCTGACGGCGGTGACTGACGACGATTGGGAGATCGCGGCCGATATTCGCGATGGCAAAATCAGCCAGTTCCTGTTGCGTCCCATCGATTATCTGACTTACCGGCTTTGCCTGTATCTGTCGGGGCGGGCCATTTACACCAGCGTGGCCCTGATTCCAGTGACCCTGTTCACCCTCTATCTCCGGCATGATTTCGTCTGGCCGAACCATCCCATCACCCTTCTGCTGTTTCCCTTGTCCGTTTTGATGGGAGGTCTCCTCCAGTTCTTCATCGCCTACCTGATGGCTCTCCTTGCTTTCTGGTTTCTGGACGTCAGTACCTTGATCTTCATCCAGTTCGCCTTTGAATACATCGCCAGCGGCCACCTTTTCCCGCTCGACCTCCTCCCGGCGGGACTTCAAACGATCATTTTTCTGACGCCCTATCCTTACCTCAGTTATTTCCCGGCCAAGGTTTACCTGGAGGAGGATTCGGGACCTCTTGCCTACGGATTCGCCGTTCAAGCGGCCTGGCTGCTCATCGGTTACTTCGCTGCCCGGTGGGCCTGGTCGCGGGGGCTGCGGCGGTACACGGCTGCGGGTGGATAATGGACATGAGCACGCTTCAGCGATACGCGGCCATTTACGGGGCACTCTGGAGAAACAGTGTGACCCGGGAAATGCAGTTCAAGACCAACTTCCTCCTTTGGATTGTGGTGGAGTTGCTCTGGTTTGCCCTCCAGCTGGCCTTCATGCAGGTCCTTTACGGGCAGACGGAGAGCATTGGCGGATGGAATCGCTGGCAGGTCTTTCTGCTGGTCGGAGTCTCCAACTTCATTCAGCAGTTGTTCACCGCGATTTTCCTGACCAACGTCAACGAGCTTTCAGAGCATGTGCGAACGGGAAAGCTGGATTTCATGCTCCTGCTGCCGGTCAACACGCGGTTCCTCATCTCCTTTCGAAAAGTTGACCTGGGTTCGTTCATCAATGCCGCGTTGGCCGCCGTCGTCATCCTCTATGCGGGACTTCGGTTGGACCTGCATCCCTCGCTCCTCCAATTCCTGGGATTCATCGTGGTCTGTATTGCCGGTATTTCGGTCCACTACTCGATCATGTTTCTCCTGGCCACCATTGCGTTCAGTACCGTCCGTGCCCAGGGGATTTTGACCGGATACTACAACCTGTTCAATATCGCCCGCCTGCCCGATGGCGCATTCCAGCGCGGCACGTTCAAAGCTGTTTTTACCTTTGTCGTGCCCATGCTGCTGGTGGCCAATGTGCCGGCCAAGACCCTCCTGGGATTTCCCTCGATGCCGTCCCAAATCGGGCTGCTGATGTTGATGAGCCTCGTTTGTTTTTCTGCCAGCGAGTGGTTCTGGCGGTGGTCCCTCCGGCGTTACACCAGCGCCAGTTCCTAAGCGAAAGCAGTCTACCTGCGGATTCCGGGTTTCGTTTCCAGGAGACCGGGTTTAATCTCTTCGCGTGGTTCAAAACATCATTCTGGACTGGTCGGGAACATTGGTGGACGACCTCCCGGCCGTGTGGCAGGCCACCAACCATGTTTTCCGCCAGTCCGGCATCCCGGAAATGCCGCTGGAACAGTTCCGGGCGGAATTCTGCCTGCCGTTCTCCAATTTTTATTCCCGTTATCTGCCCGACCGGGAGTTGGCGGAGCTGGAAGTTTGGTTTCATGCGGCTTTTGCCCAGGCCCAGGAAACGGTGGTTCCGCTACCCCACGCCCTGGACTTCCTGGAGTATTGCCGCGGACGGGGATGGCGGTTGTTTCTGCTCAGCGCTGTCCATCCGCGGATGTTTTCACGTCAGGCCGGTCCGCACGGGTTGGAAGCCTTTTTTGAACGGGCCTACGTCGGTGTGGCCGACAAGCGGCACCAAATCCATGCGGTTCTGGAGGAAAACCGGCTGGACCCGGCGTCGACCATCTTCATCGGGGACATGGAGCACGATATCGAAACCGCCCATCATGGTGGTATTCGCAGTGTGGCGGTCCTGACCGGGTACCAATCGTTGAATCAGCTGCGGTCGGCAGGGCCGGACCTGATTGTGGAACATCTCGGCGAACTCCGGGCGATTTTGGAGAGAAATGAAGGACATCTGCCGGTGGTCCCGGGACGCAAACGCTCCATGACTCTGGAGAAACGACCGGTGGCCACCGTCGGGGCGTTGATTCAAAACCACCTGGGTCAGTGGCTCATGGTCCGGACGCACAAGTGGTCCGACTTATGGGGAATTCCGGGTGGGAAAATCGAGCCGGGCGAAACCAGTGAAGACGCCCTGCGTCGCGAAATCCGGGAGGAAACCGGGTTGGAGGTCGACAATATCCGTTTTGTCCTCGTACAGGACGCCATCAACCCTCCGGAATTTTATCGGGAAGCCCATTTTCTGCTGCTCAACTACACGTGTGAGGCTCGATCCCCCATCCGGGTGCAACTGAATGAGGAAGCTCAGGAATATCGATGGGTTCATTCCCAGGAAGCCCGCGAACTCCCGTTGAACACCCCGACCCGCATTCTTCTGGACTCGGTAGCACCCGTGTCGCATTGATTTCCTCGGATGGACACCATCACGATTTCAGATTTGGAGGTTTTTTACACGGTGGGTGTTCCCGATGCGGAACGCCTCCAGCCTCAACGGTTGTTGTTAACTCTTTCTCTGGAGTCCGACTTCACCGCTGCAGCGGCAGGCGATGATCTGAATGCCGCCATTGATTATTCAGCGGTCTGTCGGCGGTTGCGCGAACTCGGCTCTTCCCGGTCCTGGAAGTTGATTGAGCGGTTGGCGGTCGATCTGGCCCACCTGCTTCTGGAGGAATTTGGTCCGACCCGGGTGACGGTCGAGGTTCGGAAGTTTATTCTCACCGAGACCCGATATGTCTCGGCCCGGGTGACGCGTGAACGGACTCCGGTCACCGGGGAGACTGCCCATCAACGCGTCGCCCGACAGGTGGGGGGAGTTCCGGCGGGCTGGCGTTAGTGTCGTGTGACCGAAATGGCTTACAGTTTGCCGCACCTCTTTTCGCCTGCCGCTTCGTTGCTCACTCCTCACAGACCGCTGCGGGTATGCTCGTCGCCACGCGGGAGTCGAAAATCTCTCGCGGCAAACGATAAGCCATTTCGGTCACACGACACGAGACATCCCCCTCCCTTATAAGCTTGCCTTACAAGGTTTCGGGAATAATGTGCCTCCAATTCCACGCTCCAACGTCTTGGTCCATGCACTATATTGCCATCGCCCAGTTTCCCAAGGACGCACGCGTCATGAGTGAGCTGGCTTCCCGCAGGAAAAATTACCGGTATCCGGCTGCCTTCACCAATGTGCAGGCATATCTGGACGTGCATGGGGGCCGTTCCCTGGTGCATTTCGAGACCGACGATGCCTCGGCCATTCTTCAATACACCGCTGCCTGGCCGGAGGTGACCTTTGATATTTTTCCAGTGGTCCCCTCGGACACCGGATGGGGCGCCTACCTGCTGCGCAAGGGTGAATTGACGCCGCCAGCACCGCGATAGACGCAGCAGGAGGTGCAGGTTTCCGCCACCTTGATCTCCGAAAGCAGCGGCAGGTTGGGTTTGAGGCGATCCCAGATCCAGACGGCCAGCTGTTCGCTGGTGGGATTCTCCAATCCGGGGATCTCATTGAGGTAGGAGTGATCGAGAACCTGTATCAGTGGATTTACGGCGGACTTCAGGTCGGCAAAATCCATCACCCAGCCAAAAACCGGGTCCAGTGGTCCTTCCACCGCGACGTCGATGACGAAGCTGTGGCCGTGCAGACGGGAGCATTTATGACCTGGGGAAACGGCCGGCAGCCGGTGGGCCGCCTCGATTTGAAAGGTTTTTCGGAGTTTGAACACGGTGGGTTTTGGAGTTCTGTTAAACGATTGCGGGTGGACTATTTCCTGGGACGGTCCCATTCATGGCAGCTCCTCTTGACCACGGGCATCGGCTCCGTGGGAATCGCGTCGCCCGTTGAACGGGAGGAAGCCATCCGCGAAAAGTGACGCAGGTCAATCAAGACGATGCCTGTTCCCAATCGGTCCACTGCACCAATTCCGACAGGGCGGGCCGTCCGTCATGTCGCCAGGCCAGGGGAGGATCCTGCATCCGTCCCAGGGGACAGACCCGAGAGACACCCCATCGGGCCAATTCCAGGGCCAATTCCTGGGCACGTCCCTCGGTTGCGGCAATGCCCACCGTGCTGATCTGGCCGCGGACGATTTCTGCACGCCGGAGTGCATCGCCCAGATTCCGGCACGGCTTCACATAAATGAATCGATTCAGACAGGACGTCCGAAAGGTCGGGTCCGCCTCATAAACAACGGTCCAGGCGGTGGAGCCTTCGCTGGACCACACCTGGGTTTCCGCGGTGGGGGCTTCAAAAAAAGCCCCACGCGGCACGGTGATGGCGTCGCGATGCAGGGAACGATGATGGGCCGCCCTCAATTGGTGGAGGGATCGCCGTTGATCAATGGCCGCGGACTCCTCCGGCCTCAAGGCACCCCGGGGCTCCGTCTGCTCCATGCGCACCAGTGCCTCGGACAATGCCGCGGCAAATCCCTCGGGTGTCAGTGTGCCGGTGTCCTCCACATAGAGGACATGGGGTGACAGGCAGCCCAGTTGATTCCAGGCTGCGATATCGACAGCGGCACGGTCGGCGACTTTTCGGGCGAGAAAGGTGCCCAACACGTCGCCGGCGATGAATCCGAAACTCAGTCGATGCCCGTAGGCCACGCAGCGGCAGGTGGATGGCATCCGTCGCCGCAGGTCCTCAACCACCGTGTCGCTCCCTTGAACAACCAGGCAGTCGGCCTCCCCCATCATGGCGCCCTCGAAGGCCTCATGGCCTCCGGGCCAGCTGGCCAGTTCGAGACAGGCTCCCAGTTTGGGCTCGAGTTCTGCGAGGGAATGGGCAAAAAGACGCGGCAGAAGGGTCGATCTCTGGGAGCATTTGATGAATTGTCCGGAACGCAGCAGCAGACCGGCCACCATCAGGGAAAGAGTGGAGACGGGCAGGTTGCCGGCAGCCACCTGGGCCAGCAGTTCCGGTCCCCGGGCCAGCGCGAGACGCCCATGCCGCAGCTCGGAGGCGGGGGCGGCAAACTCGTCCAACCGGCGGGAGTCCCCGAGATCCTGGGCGAGCCAACCGATGAGATGGTCGTGGGTCAACTGGCGGAAAAAGGCATCCAGACCCCGGGCCATGGTTGGAGAGCTGAAGCCGAGTTCTGCGGCGCCCGACTGCAGGGCGATGCGGCGCAGGGGATAATCTGCCTGCAGCCATCGATCGGCATTATAGGCGATGATGTCGACCAGCTCCGACGTCCGTCGGGGCAGCAGCCATTGCGCCCGATTGCGCTTCACCGAGATACAGGCGTCGCGTACCAGTGAAGGCGTCAGCGGCGCTTCGGGGGGAAGGTCCGCGAGAAAAAGGTGCGGAAGGGAAGGGACGTGCATGGATGGGATGGGGCCTCAGGCAGTCATCAGCGAGCAACCCCGGGGCTCCGATTGCGAGATTCGTCCCATCAGTTGAAACCCGTCACCCTGGCGGACGGCCAGGTCGCCGGTCTGGACGCCCAACACGCTCCAGACATTCGCCAAATCAATCACGGCCAGTGTGCCGATTCCGCCATCCTCCACCTCTTTTCCTGTCTCGGGCGACAACACCTGAATGCGTGTCCAGGGTGGAAAGTGAAAGTGCCGTTCCGGTGAAGCTCCCGCCGCATGACTGTAGGCCTGGGAGGAGAGTTCACACATCCCGTACTCCGTGACGATATGACTGGGGGCCAGGCCCAGACGACGGCTCAATTCGGAGTGAAGCAGCCCGGGACTCAATTCCCGGGAGCGCCCCTTGTAGCCGCCCGTCTCCATCAGCCGGGAGCCGACAGCCAGGCGGTACCGGAGATTTCGCTGTTCTGCCAAATCAAGGAAATGAACAAAATTGAAGGCCGTTCCCATTAGGATCAGCGGTCGGTTGCCGCACAACGACCGCCGGAGGGCGAAGAGGAGCCGATCGGTGTCGACCACCCAATCGCCATTGGAATTGAGCGCACCCACAAAGAGAGAATCCCTCGATCCGAAGCGCTGGATCGTGGTTGCAATCATGTGGGCCAGCGAGGAATGCGATACCGCTTCGGAGGGCGGGGTCAGCGAAAGGATGGGCCAACGACCGTCGGATTCCCGGGAACCGAGGTCTCCGTCCGCATCGGCTTCCTTCAGCAGATGCGGTGCAAACCATTGGGCGGCGGATTCTTCATAGACCGCCAACGATTCCGTGCAATGCCAATGGCGGCTGGGCGTGTGTCCCGTGGTCCCGCTGGAATGAAAACAACGGGAAGCAGCACCGGACTCAAGGCAGCTGAGGTCCAGCTCCTTGAAGGCAGCGGTGGGCACCAGTGGAATCTGTTTCCATGAGGAGAGGGTTTCTGGCGTGATGCCGCGGGATTCACTCCAGGCGCGATAGGCGGGGTTGGCCTCGAATTGAAGACGGAAAAGCGACCGGGAGAGACGGTCAAAGCCGGAGTCATCGAACGAATCGCAGCTGCCCGTGTCGCCAAAGGCAGCGAGACGGGAGTGCAGATGCGCCCCAAAATCAGATAGAGAAGTGAACATGGCGGTTTTGACAGCCCAGTGACGAACCTGGGAACGGTTGGTTTTCCGCGACAACCGTGCGATGAGTCTGAAGGAAGTGCTGTCCGTTCGCAAGGCGCAGTTCCGGTTCGCTCGAGCGAGCCCGAATTTCCCGCAGGGCGTTTGAACTTGAACCGCGGCTCTCATCGCCTCCCGCTTCGTTGCTCACTCCTCACAGACCACTGCGGGTCGGCTTGTCACCTGGCGGGAGCCGAAAATCCCTCGCGGCAAACGGTAAGCCATTCCGGTCACACGACACTAGCCAATGGCCAGTTGAACAATCCGCTCCTGTAATTGCTCGGTCCAACGGGCGACGTAGCTCAGGGCGCGGTAGATTTGTTCCAAACGTTCCAAGGGAAGAGTGGCTGCCCGTTCGGCGGTCCCCATCGCCGGGGCCTGTTCCCAGAGGGTGTTCATCTGTCGCAGTTCCGTTTCCAATTCCTCCTGCCGGGTCCGGACCTTGCTTTGGAGTGTCTGCAAGCGATCTGCCCACTCCAATCCCTCCCGCATGACCTGGAGCTTGAGCATGGGCGAAGTGGCGGCAGTCAGGCGGGGCAGGAAGGCATCGCAATCCCGGCAGGCCTGCCCAATTTCCACGAACAGGTCCATCGTTCCCGGTGGAATCCGCTGGATATCCCGCGGTGGAGCGCCTGATTCCAACTGGAGCAACAACGGAAGTCGCTCCCGGGAATCGCGCAGCTGGTTGAAGGCCGAGTTGAGTTCGGCATAGCGCGCGCTGGCGGACGCCTGCTCTTCGGGCGAAGCCGATTGGAACCGGTCCGGATGCAGGGGAGAGCTCATTTCGCGGAAACGAGCCTTGAGGCGGTCCAAGTCCACCCATGGCCGCCGGGGTTCCGACAGCACCGCAAAGGCATCCATCATGACGCTTAAGCGCTGAAACTCTCACCGCACGAGCAACTCGTGGCGGCATTGGGATTTTTGACCTTGAACCCGCCTTCGGTCAGGGCATCGACGTAATCGAGCTCGGATCCGGTCACATAGAGGGCACTCTTGGGGTCGACGACCACACGAACACCGGAGCTTTCAACAAGAATGTCGCGGCTTTGAGGCTGGTCCTGAAGATCCATCTTGTACTGGAGCCCCGAGCAGCCTCCGCCCACCACGGCCACTCGAAGGACCCCGGAAGGACGACCCTGCTTGGTGAGGAGGGACGTGACCTTGTCGCCCGCGGTGGAGGTCAACCGGATCAGGCGCTCATCACCCACCCGGAAACTGGGGGCGGTGGAAGACTTGGTCTGGGCACCGATTTTTCCTGCGATCATGGCCATGGCAGACTAGGCCGGTGATGGAAGTCCGTCAACCGGCGGCAGCACGCTTCGTCGGTTCAGGCCAACAGATGACCTGTCCCTTGGTTGTGATTCTTCCCACTTGCGCTTCCTGGAATTGGGACTTTGCTCCCGGGGCATGCGCATTTTGATTGTCGGTTGCGGCTATCTGGGGACGGCGGCCGGCGCTCTGCTGGTGCGGTCGGGGCATGAGGTGGTCGGATTGCGGCGGACCATGGACGAACACGAGGAACTGCTGGCCGCCGGAATTCAACCGGCATGGGGGGATGTGACGGATCCAGGTTCGCTGGACCGTTTATCCGGATCCTTTGAAGCGGTGGTCAATACCGTGTCTTCTTCACGAGGGGGGGCGGAGGTGTATCGCGAAGTGTACCCGGAGGGGACCAGGACCTTGCTGGCCTGGCTCCGTCAGCACCCGGTGCATCGTTACGTGTACACCAGCAGCACCAGTGTTTATGGGCAGACGGACGGCAGCACGGTCGATGAGGAGTCGTCTGCTGAGCCGGGAACGGAAACCGGGGCGGTGCTTCGGGCCACGGAGGAATTGCTGCTGGATGCCGCCCGTGGCGGGTTCCCGTCGGTCATCCTCCGTGTGGCCGGTATTTACGGGCCCGGCCGGGGACATCTTTTCAGGCAGTTTCTGGAGGGCGAGGCCCGTCTTTCCGGTGATGGACACCGGTGCATGAACATGATTCATCGCGACGATGCCGCTTCCGCAATTGTTGCGGCCCTGGAACGGGGCGCGGGCGGTCGAATCTACAATTGCACCGACGACGAATCGGTCACCCAGCGTGAATTCCTGGAATGGCTTTCGCAAAAATTGACCCGTCCGATGCCCCCGATGGCGTCGGAGGAGGCGCCCACGCGAAAAAAGCGGGGCATCACCCACAAACGGGTCAGCAATCTCCGGCTCAGAACGGAGTTGGGTTGGAGGCCGGACTACCCCACGTTTCGGGAGGGATACGCCATCGATGTCGCCCGGGCGATGCAACTCAAGTCGGGTTTAGGGGACCCGGTTTCGTCGGGACGTGATTGACGGCTTGAACATCGCAAGCCAACCACCAGTCTTTTCACGCGAATGACGTCCTTGCCTTCACCTGCACCGGTCTCCCTCGATTCCCAATCACGGACCCGGCTTGTCTTTGGTCCAGGCAGTCTGGAGCGTTTGGGGACGCTGGCCCGGGAGATGGGGTTGAAACGGGTCCTGCTGGTCACGGATCGGGGAATTGTGGGGGCGGGGCATGCAGACCGGGCAGAAGCCTCCCTGCGCGCAGCGGGAATTGAGGTGGTGCGCTTTGCTGATGTCCGGGAAAACCCAACCACCTTGGACGTGGGGCGTTGCCTGGAAACGGCGCGGGACGGGGGTATCGATGGATTTGTTGGATTGGGGGGCGGAAGTTCAATGGATACGGCCAAAGGGGCCAACTTCCTGCTGACCAACGGTGGCGAAATGAAAGACTACTGGGGTGTGGGGAAGGCGACCTTTCCCCTGCTCCCACTGATTGCCATTCCGACCACGGCGGGAACGGGAAGTGAATGTCAATCGGCCGCCTTGATTGCCGACCCGGTCAGCCACCAAAAGATGGCCTGTCTGGATCCCAAGGCGGCTGCCCTGATTGCTCTGCTGGATCCGGAGTTGACGGTCTCCATGCCGCCGAGGGTGACCGCGGTCACCGGGGTGGATGCCATTGCCCACGCGCTCGAAACCGCCGTGACCACCCGCCGGACCGTCATCTCATCGATGTATTCCCGGGCCGCCTGGGGGCATCTGATGCCGGCATTTTCGCGTGTCCTCCAGACTCCAGCCGACCTGTCGGCCCGGTCGGAAATGTTGCTGGGATCGGCGCTCGCAGGTCTGGCGATTGAAAACTCGATGCTGGGTGCCGCTCACTCCATGGCCAATCCGTTGACGGCACACTTTGGCATCGCCCACGGCATCGCGGTGGGCCTCGTCCTGCCCCATGTGGTTCGCTTCAACGCCGATGATCCTGCTGCGCGGAGGGAGTATGTGCAGTTGGCCGCCCAATGGGCGGGGCCGGGGTCCGGCGGTGATGAGGCGGGCCTGGTGGATCGGCTTCTGCGGGCGGTTCACGGGGCCATGCAGGAGGGGGGAGTTCCCCCGGACCTCCAATCGGCAGGAGTGGAGGAGCGATTCCTACCGGTTCTTGCTGCGGAGGCCGCCCAGCAGTGGACAGCTCGGTTCAACCCTCGAACCGTGGGTGTTGTTGAGTTTGGCGCCCTCTATCAGGCTGCATTTCAGCCCTTTTCGATACAGGCGTAGGCGTTGTGATTGTGGATGCTTTCCTGATTTTCGGCCTCCACCTTGTACCAGCTGATGGCCGGACTGGCATTGAGTTTCAACGCCACGTTTCGGACGAGG
>CAIPFS010000316.1 GCA_903864375.1 uncultured Verrucomicrobiota bacterium | reverse complement strand
CTCACTAGGTAGTCCGCCCCCGGATTAAAGCTGGCATCCAGCGCCCCATCAGCATTGAGCCGACCGATGCGTTTGCGGTTCTGCCCGCCCAGCGTACTAAAATCGCCACCGACGACAATCTTCCCGTCTGCTTGCAATGCCAAAGCTAGCACACGGTAATCCACACCTGGGTTGAAGCTGGTTTCCACCGTCCCATCGGCGTAGAGTCGACCAATTCCCTTGCGGCTGAGCCCCCCCAGCGTGGTGAAACCGCCCCCGACGAGGATTTTCCCGTCCGCTTGCACCGACAGCGAACTCACAGCACTATCTGCCCCCGGATTAAAGCTTGCATCCAATGTCCCATCGGCATTGAGCCGGCCGATGCAATTGCGGACCTGCCCACCCAGCCTGCTGAAACCGCCCCCAACGAGAATCTTCCCGTCCGCTTGCACCGACAGCGAATTCACACCATTATCTGCGCCCGGATTAAAGCTCATGTCCAACGTCCCATCCGCATTGAGACGACCAAGGTTATTGCGGCTCTGCCCACCCAGCGTGTCAAAAAAGCCCCCGACGAGAATCTTCCCATCCCCTTGCAATGCAAACGAAAGGACAAAGCCATACCCGAGGTTGGCCCCGCCGCTGAAGCTCGTGTCCACCGTTCCGTCGGCATTAAGTCGGCCAATACTCGAGCGGCTCTCCCCGCCCAGCAATTTAAAGAGGCCACCAATGAGAATCTTCGCGTCCGGCTGCGGCGCGAGGGCAAACACAGATTCGTCCGCCCCAGGGTTGAAAGCGTCAGGCACCGTCAGGTTCAAAGGCAGGAGGGCCGGGGTGCTGGTCGTACTGCCCCATGGATTGCTGACCACGACATCATAAATCCCTGCATCCGCTCCGTGAAGATTTGTGAGCGTCAGTGACGATTGCGTCGCCCCGGCCAACGGCCCACCGTCCTTGCGCCATTGATAATCCAGGGGCGGAGTTCCGGTGGCCACCACATTGAAGCTGGCCGTATCACCCAGATTCAGATTCCCACCCGGGCTGGCGGGCTGCAGGTTGATCACAGGGTCAATCAGGGTGAGCGTCACGACCGCGCTGGTCGCACTTCCGGCGGCATTGGCGATCACCACCGAATAGCCGGCCACATCCGCGTGCAAAACGTTGCTCACGGTCAAACTGGCGGTGGCGGCGCCAGAAACGTGCGTGCCATCGGTCAGGTTCAGCCCATTCGCGCGCCATTGATAAGTCAGCGGCCCGCTGCCGGCGGCGCGAACGCTGAACTGCGCGGTGGCGCCGGCGTTGTTGGTCACGCTGGTGGGTTGCTGATAAACCACCGGCGGTCCCAGGTAGGATTCGACAAACCAACTGGATTCGCCGCCGCCCGTGGCATAACCGCGCGCGCGAAACGTTGTGTTAATGGGGAGCGCCAGCCCGGCCAGTTGCCATCCGCCTGGGATGCGGCTGCCCGCTCCGAGGCTGGTCCACGAGTTGCCGTCGGACGAGTATTCGAAGGTCGTACGCCCGACTTCCGGGCTGGAACCTCCGCGCATCCAGACCAGGGTTGCACCATCAAAGCTCATGTTCTGGGTGGCGGCCGAGGAGTTGTTGAGGCGTCCGACGTTGGTGCGGCTTTGCCCGCCCAAGGTGGTGAAATAGCCCCCCACGAGAATCTTCCCGTCCGTTTGCAACGCCAGGGAAGTCACGCGGCTATTCGGGCCAGGATTGATCCCCGGATTGAAGGTGGGGTCAACCCTCCCATCGGCATTGAGTCGGCCGATGCCGTTGCGGCTCTGCCCGCCCAGCAAGCTGAAATAGCCCCCGGCGAGAATCTTCCCGTCCGTCTGCAACGCCAGGGAAGTCACGCCCGCGTTCGCCCCCGGATTAAAGCTGGCATCCAATGTCCCATCGGCATTGAGCCGGCCAAGGTTGTGGCGCCTCTGGCCGCCCAGCGTGTTGAAATACCCCCCCACGAGAATCTTCCCGTCCGCTTGCAACGCCAAGGAAGTCACCGCGTAATCCACCCCCGGATTAAAGCTGGCGTCCAACGTCCCATCAGCATTGAGCCGGCCAATATAATTGCGGCTCTGCCCGCCCATCGTGTAAAACCAGCCTCCCACGAGAATCTTCCCGTCCGGTTGCGCCGCCAATGAGGACACGGTGCTATCTGTCCCCGGATTTAAGCTCATATCCACCGTCCCATCGGCATTGAGCCGGCCAATATAATTGCGGGTCTGCCCGCCCAGCATGGTGAAGGATCCCCCCAACAGAATTTTCCCGTTCGCCTGCCGCATCAGCAAATTCACGGTATTGTTTGCCCCCGGATTGAAGCTGTTGTCCGCCGTCCCATCAGCATTGAGCCGGCCAAGGTAACTGTGGCCCGCCCCGGCGAGCGTGCTGAATCCACCCCCGACCAGAATTTTCCCGTCCGGCTGCAACGCCAGGGAATCCACCACCCCATCTGTCCCCGGATTGAAGTTCGCCTCGACCGTCCCATTCGTGTTGAGGCGGCCAATGTGAGTGCGGCTCAGCCCGCCCAGGTTGCTGAAATAGCCCCCCACCAGAATCGCCCCGTCCGCCTGCGGCGCCAGAGCGGACACAAGGTCATCCGCCCCCGGATCGAACGAGTCCGGCACAATCAGATTCACCGTCAGAATGGCCGCTGCGCCGGTGGTGCTGCTCCAGGCATTGCTAATTACGACGTCGTAGCTTCCCGCGTCCGTTCCCTGAAGATTCGTCAGGATCAACGATGATTGGGTCGCTCCGGCCAGCACCGCGCCGTCCTGGCGCCACTGATAAAACAGGGGTGGAGTTCCGGTGGCCACCACATTGAAGCTGGCCGTATCACCCAAATTCCAGGCCTGGCTTGCCGGTTGGAGGCGGATGACCGTGTCAACCACCGTAAGGGTGGCGACCGCGCTGGTCACACTGCCGATGCCATTGGCAATGACCACAGAATAGCCCGCCATATCCCCGAGCGCGGCATTGCTCAGGATCAGGCTGGCAGTGGTCGCCCCGGAAATGTTCCCGCCATCAACCAAGATCAGCCCGTTCGCGCGCCATTGGTAACTCAGTGGTGCGGTGCCACCGGCATAAACGCTGAACTTTGCGGTGCCGCCAGAT
>CAIPFS010000315.1 GCA_903864375.1 uncultured Verrucomicrobiota bacterium | reverse complement strand
TCCGCCCGGAACCTCAAGGACCAGGTCCACTTCAGCCCCTGCTGCCGTTCGATAAAAAGACGCATGCACATTTCGTGGCGCGGCTGCCAGCAGGGACTCAATGACAAACGCCTCCCAACTTGGCCCCGCCACTGGATGTCCCAGGAGCTGGTCCAGGTTCCCGATACTCAAAAGGGCATGACATAGGCCGCTATCCCGAACAGAAACCTTGGGCGATTTGACCAGACGCTTGCCGGCATTTTGATGCCATGCCGGCAGTCGCCGGACCAGCAGTAGGTCCACCAATAGATCGAGGTATCTGGCCACCGATTTCCCCTCAACCCCCAGTCCCTGGGCCAACGTTGAGGCGTTCAACAGCATCGCTTGGTTGTGCGCCAGCATGGTCCAGAACCGAAGCAAGGTCTCGGCGGGGATACGAACGCCAAATTGTGAGATCTCCCGCTCCAGATAGGTGCGAATAAAGTCTTCGCGCCACAATAGACTCCGCCGTTCCGAATTCGGCAGGAAGCTGGAAGGAAATCCGCCCCGGACCCACAGCGCATTCAGGTCTTCGCCGCCCACTTCGAGGGCATCGAACGGGCGTAGCTCCAGGTAGGCAATCCTCCCCGCCAGGGTTTCCCCCGACTGCTTTAACAGATCGGCGGATGCAGACCCCAAGAGCAGGAATTGGCCGCCGGTTTTCCCCTGGCGCCGTCCCCGGTCAATCAGTCCACGCAAGGTTTGGAAAATCTCGGGAGCACGGTGAACCTCATCCAGAATGACCAATTTGTCCTCATGCTGGCTCAGGTATTGTTCGGGATCGGAAAGCTTTGCCCGGTCGGACGGCGTCTCCAGGTCGAGGTAAATCGAAGGGCGGTTGGCGGCGACCTCCAAAGCGAGCGTGGTCTTGCCCGTCTGGCGCGGCCCCAAAAGTCCCACCGCTGGATTCCCGTCAATGGCCTCCAGAAGCTCCGCCCGAATCCGCCGCTCAATCATCCTTGTATTTATGCCATCAAATGGCAAATATACAAGGCTATTTCGGAACCTGTCCCGACTGCTTTCGCGGAGGGACGCCGCTTCTATTTCGGTCGCGAGCCCGGGGCTGGATGTAGCTTCCATGGTGGATGACTTTCGGGCCGGGTTTTCACGCTCTACAGTGCCGCCTCATGCATCCGTTGGCTCTTCATGAAGTTCATGCCGCACTCGGTGCCCGATTTATCGAGGATCGGGGATTTGAAGTGGTGGGCGATTATGGCGATCCCGTCGAGGAACACCGGGCCCTTCGGCAGACGTCCGGGGTCATCGACCTGAGTTTCCGGGGGCGACTTTGCCTGACGGGTGCCGACCGGGTCCGCTTGTTGAATGGCCAGGTGACCAATGACCTCAAGGCGCTGGGTGAACTGGCCGGCTGTCAGGCGGCCTTTTGCGGTCCCAAGGGGCGGTTGGTGGCGGAGGCCCATATTTACCGACTGAAAGAGGAGTTGCTGGTCGAATTCGAGCCCGGGCTCGCCGCCACCCTGATCGAACGACTCGAACACCACATTGTCGCCGAGGACGTCCAGGTGGTGGATGTCAGTCCGTATTACGGATTGTTGAGTGTCCAGGGACCCCGGTCGGCCTGGGTAATTGATCGCCTCGGTGCATTCGACACCCTGCCTTCGGTCGAGGACCACTTCGTCGCCTATTCGGACCCCGCTTTGGGCGACTTGTATGCCATGCGGCGCAGTCGCACGGGGGACACCGGTTTCGACCTGTTTATTCCCACAGACGCCGTGAGCATGGTTTTCGACAAGCTGGTGACCGCGGCCCGGGCTGAGAACGGGCGGGCTGTGGGTTTCGAGGCGCTGGAACTGGCCCGCTTTGAGGCGGGCATTCCCCGCTTCGGCATTGAAATGAACGAAACCCATCTGCCGCCGGAAACCGGTTTGGAGCGGACGGCCATCAGTTACAGCAAGGGCTGTTATACAGGTCAGGAAACCATCGCCCGACTGCGGACCTACGGGCAGGTGACCAAGGCGTTGCGGGGCCTCCAACTAATGGGAGGAACGGCGGACTTACCCAAACCTGGGGATACCGTTCAATGGAATGGCAAAAACATGGGACAGGTGATGAGCGCCCGCCATTCCCCGACCTTGAATCAG
>CAIPFS010000314.1 GCA_903864375.1 uncultured Verrucomicrobiota bacterium | reverse complement strand
GACCCCTCGCGTGCCGCCTCGCCCGATCCGGTAAGAAGGTGCTACTCATTGAGTCCGGCGGAGATCCCAAGATTGCCGGGGAGGTTTACGATGCCCCCGGATATCACGCAGCCTCCACTGAGCACGAGGAATTAAGCTGGCAGTTCTCCGTCCGGCATTACGCGGACGACACCCGCCAGAAGGCGGACCACAAGTATGATGCGTCCCGGGATCCCGACGGGACCGGCGGCATCTTTTACCCGCGCAGTTCGGGCGTGGGGGGATGCACCGGCCACCATGCCATGATTGTCATCCGTCCCAATGACCGGGATTGGGAGCACATTGCGGACCTGACCAATGATGATTCCTGGCGGGCGAAGAACATGCAGCCTTATTTCGCCCGGTTTGAGAATTGTCTGTATATCGATGAAAACCGCGGCTTTCTGCACATGCTTTTGGGTCGGCTCGCAGATGTCTGGAACGCCATCCTGGGATTCCTCAACCCGAAAACGGTCCTCGACCAGGGGGGGCACGGAAGGGAGGGGTGGCAACCCACCAACTTCCTTTCGCCGCGATTGCTCCGGCAGATCATTCGGGCAGACAAGGAGCTGACCACCGTTTTGATCAAGGCAGCACTGCAAGCCTTCAAGGGCTTGGGCCCCATCGGCTCACTGCTCCAGCGATTCCTCCTGACACTGGGGTTTGTCCGGGCCTTTGATCCCAATGACACCTCCACCCGGAAGGACAGCACCAAAGGCGGCGTCTTCCTGATCCCCATGGGTATTGGCGGCCCGGATGTCACCGATGAGCGGGGCCTCCCCACCAAGGGACGTCGGATCGGCGTTCGCGAGTTCATCCTGAAAACCAGGGCGGAATTTCCCGATCGGCTGGTGCTGGCTCAGGGCATCCACGTCAAACGCGTCCTGTTCGATGAACCTGCGGATGAATCGCAGGCGCCCCGGGCCATCGGTGTCGTGGGAGTTCGGGGAAACCATTTGTACAAGGCCAGCCCCCGCCATCAGGCCGCCACCGGTCCCGACCTTGAGTTTTATACAAGGCCCGCCACCCCGGGAAACCCACCCGGTGAAATCATTCTTTCCGGGGGATCATTCAATACCCCCCAACTGTTGCAATTGAGCGGCATCGGAGACCGCAACGACCTGGCCGCCCTGGGAATCATGCCCCGGGTTCATCTCCCCGGGGTCGGAAAGAACCTTCAGGACCGGTACGAGGTGGGACTCATCAGCGAACTGCGCGACGACCTCCAGGCACTGGAAACGGTCAGCTTCATTCCCGGCGATCCACTGGATCGGGTCCGGGCCGTTTGGATTTCGGACTAGGAGGGAATTTATTCCATCAACGGCGGCACCATCGCCATTCTTCATCAGTCCAAGGCGGCTGATGGTGATGAGCCAGACCTGTTCACGTTTGGTGCGCCGGCCGCGTTTCGCGGGTATTACTGGAATTGGTCGAGGGAGGTTTTCCGACCGGAAAAGGGGGCCGGGAATGATCAGCACAACCTCTGGACCTGGGTCATTCTCAAGGCGTACACGCGAAACAACGGCGGCGAGGTCCGGCTCCGGAATGCGGATCCGTTCGACACCCCCTCCATCTGTTTTCATTCCTTTGACGAAGGGAAAACCAGGGAATGGGGGCGGGATGTCGATGCGCTCTCGGAAGCGATCTCGAGACTCAGGGCGATCAACACCACCGTGGGTGCACCGTTTGCGCGGGAAATTCAGCCTGCCGCCTATCTCGCAAAGAAAAACGAGGAGCGCAGGTCGGCCGGTTTACACGAATGGACGGTCGCGGATTGGATTAAGAATGAGGCCTGGGGCCACCACGCCTGTGGCACCTGCCGTATCGGCAGCGATGCCTGGCAGGCGGACACCGCTCTGCTCACCGACAAGGGTGCCGTGCTGGACAGTCGCTTCCGCGTCCATGGAGTATCGGGTCTCCGGGTGGTGGATGCCTCTGTTTTCCCAAAAATTCCCGGCTATTTCATCCTCGCTCCCATCTTCATGGTCAGCGAGAAGGCCGCGGACACGCTGCTGGCTGAGACCCAGGATTCCGCGTTCCCAGGCGAGGTGCGTGAGGCTGAATTCCAGGCAATCAGGGCCCGCCGTCGCATCGCTCTCGTCGATCCCGAGGACAATCGGACGCATCCGATTGCTTCGGGCCTGACGCCCTCCGTGGAAACGGCTGGCGATGAACCGACCGACGGAAGCGAGTGTGATTCGGGAATTTGTCCCCCCGTAAAAAATATCGTCGGCCTGGCCTTTTCAGGCGGGGGAATCCGGAGTGCGACCTTTTCGCTGGGAGTCCTTCAGGCTCTGGCGGAAAAGAATCTCCTCCGCCATGTCGACTACCTCTCCACAGTGTCGGGTGGGGCCTATCTGGGAAGTTTTCTGGGTCGGCTCTTTACCCGGGGTCGGGTAGCCACAGCCGGCGATCCGGTGGGACGGGCCCAGGAGATTCTGACCAACGGGCGCAGTGCACCGATTCAGTGGCTTCGCACCCAGGCCAATTATTTGTTCACCAGCGGCACGGACGATTGGTATGCGGCGCTGGGAATCTATTTCCGAAGCCTCTTTTCCGTCCATTTGGTCATCGGTGCCCTGCTCATCGCCCTGTTCGGCATCCTGGCGGGAGTCAGTCAATTGGAGATCTTTCAAAAACTGATTCCGCATCCTCCTGGTCCCGCCCTCTGGTTTGGCTGGACCCCCTCTCCCTGGTGGTGGGTGCCTGTCGCCCTGTTGGGCCTGGTCATCGTCCCGCTCAAACTGGGTTTCTGGCTGGCACCTGAAAGCCTCTCCTACCGATCGCATCCACCCCACGCCCTGGCTGCCTGGGTGAGTCTCATTGGAGGCGCCTCAGTAGCTCTGCTACTGCCGTCCGGCTTCTTCTGGGCCGGCACGTCCCTCTTTGTCCTGGGTCTCTCGTGGTTGTATCAGGAGATCGCCCGTCACGACCTCCCGGATGCCAGTATCCAGGACCGTCGGTTGGAGGGGGTGATGGTCCGGAACCGCCTGACCCGTGCCCTCGGTGAAATGCTTCTCCTGTTCCTCCTCCTGATTGCCGGTGTCGTCCTCGATACTCTGGCGGGCGGACTGGCGGGACAACACCATCTCAAGGAATTTGTGCTTTCCCTGATGGGATTGGCACCGCTGCTTCAATTACTGCGAACGCAGGCGACCCGACTGCTGCCCGGAAACGGTTCGGCCGCGCTCACCACGGTGAAACTGGTGGCCGTGGGACTGGCCGTGGCGCTTCTTCTCCTGGCCGACACCATCGCCCGGCAGCTTTTTGTCCCGGGGGAAAGTCTCCGGGCCTGGGGTGTTGTGGTTCTCGCCCTGCTGTTCTCGGCGGCCATTGGCCGTGCCTTTGCCTTCCTCAATTTGACCTCCCTTCATGCCGCCTATGCCGCCCGGCTGACCCGCACCTTCCTCGGGGCCTCCAACGAAATGCGGACAGCCAGCGCCGGCAATCTGGCGGCGGACGTTTCCGTGTCCCACCCCAACGACGACCTGCCCCACCATCTCTATCGACCCGAGAACCACGGTGGACCCCTGCACCTGATTTCCGTGTGCCTCAACGAAACCGTTGATCATACCTCCGAACGGGAAATCCGGGAAAGCAAGGGATTGTTGATGACCATCGGGACCTTCGGCGTGAGCGTGGGTCGACGCTATTTTGCCCGGTGGAGCAACAACATTCAGCCGCCCAAATGGCTGAAATTCCGCCGCTGGCTCCAGGGGCTCGACGGATTGGAGAGCATCCCACCGGCGCTGAAGGCAATTCCCCTCAATTCGGATCCCAACACCTTTCATCCCCTGGGACGCCGCGATGGCAATCCGGCGGTGGTGCAAAGCCTTTCCCTCGGTGAATGGGTCGCCATCTCGGGAGCGGCATTCGGGACAGGTCGTGGTCCGAACACCACCGCCCTGGATTCACTGCTGGTGGGCCTCCTGAACATCCGGCTGGGTTACTGGTGGAATTCCGGCGTCCTGGCCATCGAGCGACCCGGACGTTTCCCCGGAAACGCCTGGCGCCGCCTCAAGGAACTTCCCGGTGCGCTCTTCCGCACCCAGGGGTTATTGTTGTCGGAATGGGTGGGACGTTTCAAAGGTCCATCCACTGAATTCTGGAACCTCAGTGATGGCGGCTTTTTCGACAGCAGCGCCGTGTATGAACTCGTCCGGCGCCGTGTCGATGTGATTATCGCCGTGGACGGGACCCACGACCGTGACTACTCCTTCGATGGTCTTGCAGAATTGGGACGGATGGTTCGCGTCGATTTCAGGGCTGAAGTCACCTGGCTGGACCCGGTGCCTCCACAACTCCCGCCAGCCATCGGAGCCTGGGTCCGACAGGGGCAAATCGGCACTTTGAAGGAAATCCACGGGAATCCGGCGGACGCCCGATCGGCCGATGGAAGCCCTTCAAAAAAGCACGCCGCGATCGCCCGCATCACGTACGCCGATCAGCCGGGCCGGGAAACCTGGCTTCTGCTGTTGAAAAGCAGCCTCGTGGGCACGGAATCTCTGGACGTCACCTCCTATGCCAAATCGGATTCCGAATTCCCCCAAAATTCCACATCCGAGCAGATTTTCAATCCCGCCCAATGGGAAAGCTACCGCAAATTGGGGGAGGAGATCGGTCGCGCCGTCCTCGGCTAGTCGTCAGTGGCCTTTTTTAATTACTCTCATGAATCATCCTTTTCTGACCCCGCCATTGCGCCGCTGGCTCGACCGCTGCGCCCCCGCTGCCCGGCGGATGTTGCTGGTCCTGGGAATCATGGTCGCCGGAGCCGTTCCCACCTCCGTGCGGGCTTCCGATCACGCGGATCCCATGAGTCTGAACCCGTTCAAACTTCAGGACGATCCCGATGCCAACATCACCGATCTTCATGCCTTTGTTGTCGACCAGGACGGCAATCCCGTGCTGGACGCGGCCCGAATCCAGGAGGCCGATCAACTGATCATCAGCCTCTGCGTCCACCGACGCCTTCTACCCCGCCAGCATGCCGGCCTCGCAGGAAGCCTGACCAATTATTCCTTCCGCGTTCATCTGGACCTCAACCCAACCCTTCGCTTCTTTGATCCCACCAAAACCCGCGATGGTCGCGATTATGCCGCCGCGCTGGCCGGCTACGATGGACGTATCGCCAGGGCGGCTGCCGACCTGGAGGCGGCAAAAGCGGCGCGTCCTGCCGGGGACATGACCCCGACACTGGGGGAAATGAATGCGGAGAAGGCCCTGACGGGACTCATCAATGCTCGCGGAGATGTCGTTCTGCAGCACGAGGCTGACGAATCGGCGCAACGGCTCTACGGCGGCATCATCGACCAATCCTCCACCATCGCCGACGATGCCATCCTGGATTTTCACCTGAACCTCGTCACCGACGGTGAAAACTCGCAGGCCACCCTCGCCGGTTACCGGATTGATGGCATCGGCGGTCGCGTCAATATGGTCAGCGAGCCACGAAAATCGTTGGATGGAAAGCGGACCCTTGTCGAGGAACATCCCATGGTCCGGGGAGCCATCAATATCCAGACGGGTCTTTTTGATGATCCCTTTATTTTTCCGCGCTTCTTCAGGGCCAATATTGTGGGAATCGTCACCAGCATTCCCCTTCGCCTGCTTCATCGCCACGATGGGTCTGCCGCCACGGAAGGTCCAATACTCCTGTGGGCCACGACCCATGTTCCAGGGGGGGCTCAGAGTGACCACGTTGGACGATCCCTGCGCACCCAACTGCCCCGCTTCGGCTACCTGAACACCGTTCATCCGTCCCAGCATGTTTCAGAAATCATGCGGGTCCATGCCCGACCCGATCTGCTCGAAAACATCCTCGCTGTCATGCTGGCCCCCCTCGAGGCGCACCGTCATTACGACACCGCTCCCGATGTCATGATTTACGATCTGAGGCGTCCACCTCATTTCCCCAACGGCCGCTGGTTGGAGGACGATGTGGCCCGGATCCTGGCGGATGCCGGTGAGACCCTGCTCTTTGAACTATCCTATGCGGAATCGCGGCAATTCCCCCGTGCAGAGACCAACGACAAACCGTTTCGCAAACAGTTTCCCTATCTCGCCCCGGCATGGACCGCGCGCGAAATCAGCCAGCACGCGGCACCAGGAACGACCTGGGAAAACGGTTTTAAAGTTCCGGATGCCTCGGATGCCGCGGCGACCGGCGTTCCTGATTTGAGTCCCGACGTCTGGAAGAGCCTCTGGCTCGGCCTCCTGCTCGGTGTGGTTGGTTCGGGATTTCTGGCATATATCTCCGTCCGTCGGGTCCCGTCCCGGTTATTAATCCTGGTGATCACCATCGCCGGAGGCATGGCATTGACTCCCATCGGCGCCGCGAACTTCGACGCGATGAATCCCGCCCGTCCGGGACAGCCCCAGGCCAAATTGATCCGGGCACTGGAAGGGGGAGGACTCATCGGGGCCCTGGTCGTTGTCGCCCTTTTCTCCGTTGGTGTTCGCCGGGGCATTCGTGTGGCGGCCATGGAATCCACGGAGCCATCGGGCGACCAGAGTCTGACCCCCGAGGACCGGCAGTATTCCGGGTCCACCTTCCAGGAGGTTCGGGACGCCGTTTTTGAAAACCCCTACTATCAAGGTGCCCAACCGTGGGTAGGAGGGTGAGCGGCAACTTGGGTTCAGCAACAAATCCGCCGGGTTCCCGTTCCAACTGTTCCCGGGTCACTGTTGCCTCCCGGTGCGCGAGGG
>CAIPFS010000313.1 GCA_903864375.1 uncultured Verrucomicrobiota bacterium | reverse complement strand
CTTCGGACCCCGGCGAAAGGATGGGGCCCGGAAGTTCCGCTTCCTCGCCGACCAGTCCCTCTTTGGATTGCGGGATTTGAAGCAGAGCCCGGTTGCATCGACCTGACGGAATCCCGTTTGAAGTTTCATCTCAAGACATCAAAATCAACCCGGGTGCTTTTGGGCCGAGATGGGATTCAAACCAATGACCTGTTCCTATGCTTGTCTTATTAAACATGGCGATGACTGCGGACGGAAAGGTGGCAACGGTCAACAGGGCGGTGACCAGCTTTGGCAGTCCACGAGACCTGGCCCATCTGTATGAACTCAGGGCCACGGCAGATGCCATCCTCTGTGGTGCCCGGACCGTCGAAGAAACCGGAGCAACCCTTGGAAATGGGGGCGATCGGTATACTCAACGACGGTTGAAACAGCGATTGCAGCCGTATCCTGTGCGCGTCGTGGTGAGTGGGGGGGGAAGCCTTTCTTCCACAATACCGCTCTGGGGCACCGATACGTCGCCGGTTGTGGTTCTCACCTCTGAACGGGCGTCAGCGTCCGATTTGGAGCGTCTCCGGAGACATGCCACCGAGGTCTGGGTTTCCCCGGGTGCCGAGGTTGATTTTCCGGAGGCATTGAGGAGGTTGAGGTCGACCTATGGGGTGGGGAGGGTGGTCGCCGAGGGTGGGTCGACGCTGAATGACACGTTGTTTCGCGCCCGATTAATCGACGAGTTGCATGTGACCATCTGTCCCTTTATGGCCGGGGGAAGGAATGCGCCCACGATCGCGGAAGGAGAGGGATGGCCGCGATTGAGCCATGCCTCGCGATTCCGTCTTCTTCGGAGGGTTCAGCGCAACGGCGAATTGTTTCTGGTTTACGGGATTCAGAGCAACCGTTGATGACGGGCCTCAGCATCCAGGCCTGCGCCCAGTCCGACCCCGCGTGCCCTGCGCCGCTCCATGATCAGTTTGTCGGCGGTCGGATCAAATGGCACCGGGTAATTTCCGTCGTAGCAGGCGAGGCAGAATGAATTACGCGGCTGGGATGTGGCGGCCACCATGCCATCCAGAGAGAGGTAGTGGAGAGAGTCCGCATTCAGGAATTTGCGGATTTCATCCTGGGAATGGTTTGCGGCCATCAATTTACTGCGCTCGGGGAAATCAATGCCGTAGACGCATGGATGGATATGGGGCGGGCAGCTGACGAGCACATGGACCTCAGTGGCACCTGCCTCCTTGAGGCTGGTGACCCGGGCTTTGCTGGTTGTTCCCCGGACAATGGAGTCATCGACGATGATGACCCGTCGTCCGCGAACGAGTTCGGCGATTAGATTCAACTTAACACGAACAGAGAAATCGCGGATGAACTGGGACGGTTGCAGGAAACTTCGTCCGATATAATGATTCCGGACAAACGCCATTTCAAAATCGATCCCTGACTCGAGGGAGTATCCCAATGCCGCACAATTGCCGGAATCCGGGACGGGGACGACGAGATCCGCCTCGATCTTGAATTCCCGGGCAAGCTGCCGTCCCATCTCGACCCGGGCCTTGTAGACGTTACGTCCGGCGAGATTGGAATCGGGTCTTGCAAAATAAACATACTCAAAGACGCAAAACGCTCGGCGATCATGCTCCGGAAAGGCCTGGATCGACCGGACGCCATCATTGTCAATGATCACGACCTCCCCGGGCTCGACGTCGCGGATAAAACGGGCGTGGATCAGATCGAAGGCGCAGGTCTCGCTGGCAAGGACGTAGGCCCCATTGGCGAGCTGGCCGAGGGACAGAGGTCGAAATCCGTGGGGGTCGCGGACGCCGATGAGTTCGTGTTCGGTGAGAATGACCAGGGAAAAGGCGCCTTGAACACGGCGAAGGGCGTCAATCAGGGCGCTTTCGTGTCCCCCGGAGCGGGCAGGCTGGGCCAGCAGATGGACAATGATTTCACTGTCCACGGTGGTCTGAAAAATGGAGCCCTGCGCCTCGAGTTCCTCCCGGAGTTCGGCGGCGTTGGTGAGGTTTCCGTTGTGCGCGATGGCAATTCGCCCGCGGGCGCAATCGACGATCAGTGGTTGGGCGTTCTGGATCGTGGAGGAGCCGGTGGTGGAATAGCGGGTATGGCCAATGGCGGCGGGTCCGACGAGTTTATGGAGGACCCCACCATCAAAAATCGAGGAAACCAGACCCATACCCTTGTGGGCATGGAAGTTACGCCCATCGGTGGTGACGATGCCGGCGCTTTCCTGTCCGCGGTGTTGAAGTTGATAGAGGCCGTAATAGGTTAATTCGGCGGCATTCGGATGCCCGAAGATGCCGAAGACACCGCAATAGTGCTTTGGTTGGCTTTGCACGTGGGATTGATTGAGCAGACCGGAGCTTGGGAACAAAAGCGGAATCTTTGACGGATTAATTCCGGGGTGCCCCGGATTCCCCGCGAGTGACGCGGACCTGAACGTTGAGGGCCTGGCTGTGGCTACCCTTGTAAACCCCCTTGAGCGGGGGGACATCCTCATAATCCCGACCGATGCCAATTTGGACATGCCGTTCCCCCTCAAGGATGTTGTTGGTGGGATCGTAACCGATCCAAACACCGGCGGGGGAATACACCTCCACCCAGGCATGACTGGCCGTGGCACCGATCAATTCCGGTGCATCCCGGTCATCGTCCTTGACAACAACCGGGTCGGTTTCGATGTAACCACTGACGTAGCGGGCCGGAAGTCCGGCAGCCCGGCAGACGGAAATCATCAGATGGGCAAAATCCTGACAGACTCCCTCCCGGGTGGACAGGAACTCGGTGACGGTGGTGGCACAATCGGTGACGCCTGGACGGTACCGCAGGTGCTGAAAGAGATACTCGTTCAGGCTGGCGAGGGATTCGGAGAGGGGGGCGGAGGGCGGGAAGAATTCCGCGGCAAGTTCGGAGACGCCCGGGGCAAATTGGACGAAATGGGAGGGCCGGAGGTAATCGTGGAGTTCACGTCGCAGACCGGAATAGAGCTGTTGTGCGTCGGCCACCGTCAATTCCGACTGGGGAAATTCAGCCAGCTGGGGTTTGGTTTCGACATCGCAGACACTGGTGACGGCGAGGCTTTGATGACGGAATGGAATGGAAACCGTTTCGACAAAATTCCCAAAATAATCGGTGTAGCTTTCGACGACGGCCGCCGGTTCCACGCGGGAATAGTGCCGTGAAACCCGCTGGCGTAGGGAGTCCCGGGGGCGAAGACGAATCTCCGAGAAGGACTCGGTGACCGTTTCCGAATAGCGGTATTCGGTGATGTGTTCGATGTGAAAGAGCATCGGTGGATGGATGGCCCTAGCGCAGGATGTTGAAGGCCTGGTGGTGAAGATGTTGATCGGTGATTTCCGTGGCGAGCCGCATGAGCCGGGAGGCCAGGTCCTCAAGCCAGGCATCAAGGAACAGGGAGCGGGAGGAGACGGGACTACCGGTCCGGGGGAAGAGCGCCTCCAAGTCAGCGAATTCCACCTCGCCGATCAATTGCGTGCAGGTTCGAAGGGGTCCGGAGCCCGATGAGCGGCGGGAACCGCCACCGGTCACCCGACCGAGGCTGAGCTGCATGGCATCGAGGCAGTGCAGAACGCTCCGGGGAAGGGCCGGGTCCTGAAGAACAAGGGCCACCACGTTCCGCGAGGTGGGCCGGGTCTGGTAAAGGGAACGGTAGGCATACTGGCAGGCCAGCATGCGAAGGAGGGCATCGAGACTGACATGGCTGCCGATCTCATCCCGGATTTCGAGCGGTTGACGGAGCAGGACCTGTCGGGTCACCAGGGTGGTGGTCAGGGCGCGCTCCACATGGCGACCCAGGGTCCAGAATTCCCATGCGTCCCCCCGGAGCATGTTTTTGGCAGCCGTGCCGGACAGGCGGTCGATCAGATCCAGGACGGTTTGTTCAATGCCCTGGATGGCTGGAAATCCGGTCTCGTCATTCAGGGGTGGGCCCTGGGCGGCTTTTTCAAGCGTTTGCCAGAGCTGATTGATGACCGCCCACACCTCAGGCGGAACGGCTTCCCGGGTCGCGCGGGCGTTTTCGCGCAAGCGACTGACACACCCAAGGACGCTTCCCGGATTCTGGCGATCGAGGAGGAGGTATTGGGAGACGCTTTGCTGGCGCGGGAGGGCTGATCGCTCGAAAAAGTTGCAATCGTGACCCGTCGCCCTGGCCAGTGCCTCCCAGAGGGGTGCCCAGGCTTCTGCACGCAAAAAGTTTGGGTTTTCGAGCTGCACCTCCTGAAGGACCTTCAGGACGCGGGTCGTTGTCTCCGCCCGGGCTTTGTACCTGCCCATCCAGAACAGGGAGTCCGCGATCCGGCTTCCCAATCGCAGGCGACGTTGCGGGGGACCGATGACAACGGGATCCGCGCTGGTGAGCGTGGCATTCTTCGCCTCCGTCCCGCGCAAAATCCAGGTATCCTTGATGCCGCCTCCCCGCCCGCTGGAGATGATTCGCGAGCCGGTCAGCGGGGCAAATCGGGTCAGGGCCAGGGGGAAAACCCGCGGGCGCCGGCCACCAAAGACAAAACATCGGAGGCCTGCATGGCGGCCCTCCCAATCGGCGTCCCCAACCGTGGGTAGGAGGGTGAGCGGCAACTTGGGTTCAGCAACAAATCCGCCGGGTTCCCGTTCCAACTGTTCCCGGGTCACTGTTGCCTCCCGGTGCGCGAGGGGG
>CAIPFS010000312.1 GCA_903864375.1 uncultured Verrucomicrobiota bacterium | reverse complement strand
CTGCGCCGGGCTCCCGAGCGGGTGGAACCGGAATGCCGCTACTTTGAAGAATGCGGTGGATGTCAGTACCAGCACCTGCAATATCCGGCCCAGTTGCGATGGAAGCAGAAGCAGATCACCGATTTGTTTGAGCGAATCGGAGGCTTTCCAGCGGCGGTCATTCATCCGGTCATCCCGTGTCCCTCGCCCTATGGCTATCGCAATCGGATTCTGGTCCGGAGCCAGTGGAACAAGCCGGCACAGAAGCTCAACCTGGGTTACGTGCGGGCCGATGGCGGATTGGTCTGCGACGTGGAATCGTGTGCCATCGCCGAACCGGGATTAAACACCGCACTGACCGAATGGCGGAAGAATCCCCCGGCCAAGGGAGGGATGAAGGCAGTTCTCCGGATTCCGCCGGACGATTGGGATGTACCGGAGCACAGCTTCTTTCAAAACAATTTCTTTGCACTACCGTTTTTGGTGGAGTCGGTTCGAAAGAGCCTTCAATCCGCCGGGACGCGCCATTTGATTGACGCCTACTGCGGAGTCGGATTCTTTAGTCTGTCGCTTGCCGATGCTCTGGAGTCCTTTACCGGGGTGGAGTTGGACTCCCAGGCGATTGCGGCGGCCCGACGCAATCAACAACAGCGCGGACACCGGCATGGCGAATACATCGCGGGGGACGCGGATGCCTGGCTGCCCCGTCTGCTGCGGCAATGCGATCCGGCGGTGGCGGCGGTTTTGCTCGATCCACCCCGGGTGGGGTGTCTGCCGTCAACCTTACGTGTCCTCCGTGCCTCCAAACCCGCCCAGATTCTCTATGTCAGTTGTCACCCGGCGACGCTGGCCCGGGATCTGAAGTCTCTCTGCGAAGGGGGACTGTACCGGTTGGTTTCGGTTCAGCCGGTCGACATGTTCCCGCAGACACAGCATGTCGAATGTGTGGCGGATTTGCGGTTTGCCGGCCGGCGCGACGCTGTCTGAGAATTCGCTTTGTCGGCGGCACCTGCTAGATTCTTGGAAGTGATGGCATGTCGCATTGCAATCCGATGGTTCGGTCCCCTGCTGCTCATGGGAAGCCTGCTGGCGTCCTCCCAAGGTTATGAGCTGCATTGGGGCGGTTCGACCAATGGAGTCGATGCCCGGATTTCGGGGGTTCCGTTAAGCAAGGTCCTGCCTCGGCTGGCCCGTCAGACGGGCTGGGAAATCCGGTTGGAATCTGGAATCGACCGCCCCGTATTGACGGAGTTCACCCATTTGCCTCCGCGGGATGCCCTTCGTCAGATCCTCGGAGAGCTCAGCTTTGTACTGATTCCCGAAAAATCAAAGCCCAGCCGGTTATTGGTTTACCAATCCAGTGCCGACGCTGCGGATGTCCTCGTCAATCCGGCGGATGATGAATACTCCATCGAGCCAGGACCCATCCCGACGGAACTCATCGTCCGGATCAAGCCGGGCTCCAAGCTTCAAATTGAGGAACTGGCTCGTAAATGGGGAGCGAAGGTGATGGGGCGGTTGGAGCAATTGGGAGCCTACCGGCTTCGGTTTTCCACCGCAGAGGCGGCGGACGCTGCTCTGGCGGCGCTCAAGCAGCGGGACGATATTTCCGGTGTGGAGCACAATCAGTTGCTGCCTGCTCCGAACGATGCCGGAACGCCCCTCTCCAACGCCACGGCCAACTTTTCTCTCAAGCCCAAGGTCGTCGGTGCAACCGACATGATTGTGGTCGCGGTGATTGATACCCGGGTGCAAACGCTTCCCCAGAAATATGAGGAATTCATCCTCGGACGGCGCGCTGTGGCCGACGGAGCGCCGACGGGGGATGGAACGCCGACGCATGGGACGGTGATGGCGGAGAATATCCTTCAGGGCGCGGCGATCGCGGACCAATCGGGGCAAGGTTCCATCGTAAGATTGCTGTCGGAGGACATCTACGGAAAGGACCCCCTGGCATCCACCTGGAGTGTCGCCCTGGGGCTCTACGATGCAGCAGCCCACGGCGCAACCTACTTCAGCCTGAGTCTGGGAGGTAAACAGGACAGCCCGATGCTGGACAGCGTCATCGCCAGCATCAAGGCGCAGGGAGGAATTGTTCTGGCGGCTGCGGGAAACGATGGGGGGACCGACGCCATCTACCCGGCTGCCAGCGG
>CAIPFS010000311.1 GCA_903864375.1 uncultured Verrucomicrobiota bacterium | reverse complement strand
CGGCCAGCCATGTCATACATCAGTTGGGGACGACCGGGACGGCCTCGGTCGCCGATCTTCGGGCGGCTTTCCCGTGAACCACGGGCCTCACGCCGTAGCGCAGACATTCCTGTCTGCCGTTTCGCCGACCTTCCAGTCGGCAGGGCTGGACCCCATCTCACTGCGACGCACCTGGCCGACGGCCCGGCAGGTTTGGAAACCTGCGGAACGGCAGGTAGGAATACCTGCGCTACATCGAATGGCCGCCGGAATGTCCGTTCGGCTCATGGTCTCGATTTATGACCGATTTTGGAGGTTTTCCCTTATCATGAGTAGCCGTCGGACCGCATTCCATTGGCTCACACTGTTCTTTCTCGGAGCCGCCGGTTGCGTGACTTCCCCGGACCACCAGACCCATCGGTATGAGTTTCAGCGGCCCGAGATGGGATTGCCCTTTCGAATCGTTCTTTACGCTCCAGACCCGGCATCGGCCACGAACGCCGCCGAGGCTGCATTTTCCAGGATCGCCGAACTCAATGCCTGTCTGAGTGATTATGATGAGCAGTCCGAATTGAGCCGGCTCTCCAAACTTTCCGGAACCGCCAATCCGGTGCCGATCAGTGATGACCTATGGCGGGTATTGAAGCGTTCGACTGAAATTTCCCGCTCGAGCCACGGAGCCTTTGACATCACGGTCGGTCCGCTCGTGCAACTCTGGAAACGGGCGCGGCGCCAACGGGAGCTTCCGCCCAACAACCGATTGGCCGAGGCCCGCGCGAGGGTGGATTGGCGGGCCATTGAGCTGGACCGCCCGTTACCGCCGGACCATCCCGCCTCGTCCTTCCGGCACACCGCACGATTGACCATTCCGGGAATGCGGCTTGATCCGGGCGGAATCGCCAAAGGCTATGCCCTCGGTGAAGCGGCGGTGATTCTTCAACAGCATGGGGTGAACCGGTTTCTCGTCAGCGGAGGAGGGGACATGGTGGCCGGTGATCCCCCGCCCAACAAACACGGCTGGCTGGTCAAGGTCGGTGTCTTCGACACCACCAACGCGCCGCAGCCTCTCTATATTTCTCTTAAGAATTGGTCACTCTGTACTTCAGGTGACCAATTTCAGCGGGTTGAAATCGATGGGGTGAGATACTCCCATATCGTTGATCCACGCACAGGGCAGGCACTGACGGATCACAGTCTGGTGACCATGGTGGGGCCCGACCCGATGACAACGGACGCGTTGTCCAAGGTGGTCAGCGTGCTCGGCCCGATTGAAGGGATCGCCGCCCTTTTCAGCTATCCGGGTGTTGACTGCGTGGTGTACCGTCAGCCGGGCCCACAGGTGGAAATGACATCCTCCAGGGGACTGCAGCGATGGCTGGTTCCAGCCCCTCCGGAAACGTCAGACGAACGATCGGTTCGTGAATCGTTGAATCCCGCCCCGTGATCGGCGCGGAATTTTTTTTCGTCTGTCCGGCGGATTTTCAGGGACTTTTCTTTTCCCCGTTTTATCGCCGGGAGGGGGAGGACGAGATGGATGTGGATCCTCTTCCGATTTTAAATCAAATTCAGTAATGAACCTTTGGATCCTTCCCTGGCTCCTCCTGGGCCTGCAAGACCCAGTGCCGGTTCCGGAAGCCCTCCTTCCCGCTTCACAAATCGGCAACTGTCACTTTCCCATCAGCACCAGTCATCCCACGGTGCAGGCCTATTTCGACCAGGGACTGGCGTTTATCTACGACTACGGTTATCGCGAGGCAAAACGCAGCTTTGAAGAAGCGCTCAAGGCCGATCCTGGTTGTGCAATGGCCCAATGGGGTGTGGCCCTGGCCTACGGCAATACCATCAATTCACCGGAGATTGATGAGAATGATTCCTCTGCAGCACTCAAGGCGCTGGAAAGAGCCGATCATTTGCCACGGGCTAACGCACTCGAGCGTGAACTGATCGCAGCCCAAAAGTTGAGGTTTGCCACGCCGGCACCCACCAACCGTCAGCCTCTCAACCTGGCCTACGCCGGGGCGATGCGTCAGGTGTGGCACCGGCATCCCGGAAACGCCACCGTGGGCATCCTGTTTGCCGACGCGCTCATCGACTGTCATCCCTGGGACCAATGGACACTTGAAGGAAAAGCGAAGGAGGGGACCCGTGAATTGATGAAAACGGTGAAGTCGGTGTTGCAGCTGGATCCCAACAACCTTCACGCGCTGCACCTCTACATTCACGTATATGAGGCGTCGCCGTTTCCCGAACGGGCAAAAGTTGCGGCGGACCGCTTGGAAAACCTCGCTCCCGGACTTTCGCACTTGCAGCACATGCCGTGTCACATTTATGCCCACACCGGGGACTGGGACAAAGCCGTTCAGGCCAATCTCAACTGCCTCCGGGCGGGCGACGCCTATCTGGCTTCCCGCAACCTGCTCCACCTGCGGGGAGTCCTTTTTGACCATTACGAAATGGCCCTGACGTATGCAGCCTGCATGCGGGGCCAGAGCTCCCTCGCCAAATCGACGGTTGCGGGCATCTTCAAGGAAAAGTCGCCCCAACAGGCGGTCGAGGAATTTCCTGAAATGGATGGTGAAGCGGCCCAGATGCTTGAAGTGCTGAAGCGCTTTGGGGAATGGGATGCCCTCCTGGCGGCACCCGACTACGGGCCGAAAAGTCCAATATCCAATGCCATTCGGATGGGGGACAGGGCCATCGCCTACGCGGCCCGGGGAGAGTTGGAAGAGGCTGAACGGGAGAAAGCAGAGTTTGAGAAACTCTATTCGGCCATTCCCGAAACGCAGAAAATGGATTTGAACAACGTCCGCGAGGTGTTGTCCGTGGAGCGTCATCTGGTGGCCGGCGAGATTCTGGTGCGTCGGAAGCAGACGGTGGATCAGGGATTGGCTGAGCTGGAGCAGGCGGTGAACGCGCAGGATCACCTCCACTATTCAGAGCCTCCCCAATGGATTATTCCGGCACGGCACTCATTGGGTGCTGCCCTTGTCCGGGCAGGTCGCTATCAGCAGGCGGTGGTGGTCTACCAGGAAGACCTCCGCCGAAATCCCCGCAACGGATGGTCACTGGCCGGGTTGGCCCGGGCGTATCGTGCCATGGGAAGGCCCCGTCAGGCCGAGCGCGTCCTGCGGGAATTCCGCACCGCCTGGGCGGATGCCGACGTCCACATCGGCTCCTCCTGCCTTTGCCTGCCGTAGCAACGGAGACCGGTTGTGTCGATCCTCTGGGAACGAACACTCTGATCATCACAATCCCTTGGAGCTGGCGCGGTAGAATCGGCGGGGATGATTCCGGGCGTCGGTGTCGCCCAGAACGACGGCACCATCGGTGACGGAGGCAGTCCCTTGGGCAACCGGGGTCCAGGCGTGAAAATCGGTGGTGGCCTCCAGGGAATAGGTCACGCCGGGTTCACCCCAGACTTTGACCTGAAAGGCACCGCTCACCGGGGTCCATCCCAGGAACTCCAATTGGGCTGGAATCGCTGTCAGGGGGGTGACTTCGATCTTGTAGTCATCGAAGATCATGAAGTTGTCCCCGGGATGATCCGGATTGCGGACCACCCAGACGGCATCCACGTCCCCGAGCGAGAGTGGATGGGCGGTCGTGGTTATCTTCCGGGCATTGACAACCACCGCACCATTGATGGACGCGGACCAGAGGTTCCTGGCCAGGTTCAGGGTGACGGTCAGGTCATAGGGGGTCCCATTGCTGAAGGAATAGTGGGTATCGTGAAATGCCGTTTCAGCAGAGACTGTCTCGTCCAGGAGGTAAAAGATGCCCCGGGCGTCGTTATCAAAGTCGAGGGTGAATAATCGATGTCCGTCGGTTCCGTACACACTCCAGCGGAAGTCGTCAAAGTAGGGTGCGGCGGTGGTCGAATCCTCGATTTGAAGTGAGACGGAGAATTGGATCACGGGCAGGTCTGTTGATACCGGATTCAGACCCAGCGGATGCCAGAGATTGAGGGTGGACGAACGATGGAGGGGCGGATTGTAGCCGAGATAAGCCACCTGCCCGCTGAAACCAGGAATGGCCTCTCCGAGGATCCCATTGCCACCGCTTCCCTCACCCACCCAACCGGACTGTCCCATGAGATCCGTTTGGGGGTCGTATCCTTCAAACCGCTCGAATCCAGTCTCATACAAGACCACGGCACCCGCAGGCAGCAGCGAGGAGTGGTATAGGACGGTTCCGAAGGCCAGCGCGATCGCCACAGGGCGGGGGAAGATTTTTTTGCCCATGGGATGGGGAGGGTGGATCACTGGGTTGCGGTCAACTGGGCGCCGACCACCCCGGGGCAGCATGGGTCCGGCTGGAGATAAGTTGTGCGATAATCGTCGGGGTTCATTCAAAGCCGTTTCTTCGGCGTTGAAGGTCGTTCATCGACCGTTGTGGGTGCCGCGCGATGTGTTGCCTGAGCCACCGGAATTCCCTGAACCTCCACGGTTTGGTGCTGGAACGGATCCGGAGGGATTGGAATAACCGGAGGAGCCGCCATGCACCGGCCCGACCGGCGCGGACGCTGGAGCTCCCGCACCCGGATAGTAGCGGACGACCGGGGCATTGTTACCCGTCGGATTGTAGTAGCGATAGGCGGGTGCATTGGGTGTGGAGGATGCGGCGGGTGCGATCGGGCGTGCGCCGGACGGGAAACCCTGCGATGTCGTCACCCCTCGGGCCGGCGTGGCGACCGGTGCGCGCATGGCAGATTCCGGACCCGGTGCAAAGATGCCGGTGGGGGGGCGCTCCGCCGGTACTGAGGGGCGGACCGGCGCTGTGGAGGCGATTTCGGAGCGGCGGGGTTCCGCCTGAATTGGATTCGCTTCGTGCACGGAACCAGTGGGAACCCCGGCAATGGGCGTGGCGCGGGGAACTGTTTTGGGGCGTGAGACCGCATTCGGAGCGAGGGAAGGTTGTGGCACCATCGTCGGGGACGGCTTGGCGGCGATCTCCCCGCGGGTCGCTGAAGCCCCGATATAGGGCCGACTCGGTGCCGTGGTCGCCGTCGGTGCCGCAATCGTGGAAGGCCGGGTGGAGATTGTGGAACCTGTTGGAGAGGCATTGCCAACCACAGGTCGATAGGCGGCGACCACCCCGGGAGCGGTTCCGGCCCGGGCGGGAATCGGATTTCCCAGGGGTGAATGGGCATCGGCGACGGTCAAACGCGGTATCTCGGTCCGGGCGTGGGCCTGAGCCGGAGCCAGACCGGGCCCGTTATTGATGATCACTGTGTTGTTGTTGCCGTGAACATTCACTACCGTGTTTCCATTCCCATGAACGTCATTGATGACCCGGGACTGTGAGTGAAGTGCGACGACTTCGGAGCGGGGCGCGCAGTGCTGCCACGGACGACGATCACAAAAGTGGCTCCATCCGACATAAACGTAGGAGTCATAGTTCAGCCCAAACCCGAACCCGACGCCGACATGGCTGCCATGAAACGTCAAGCCGACGGTGGGACTCCAGGCACAGTGCGGCGGAAGGGGAGCCCAGCCGCAATGGGAATCACAGGTGCGCCAGGTGACCCAGGCGGGTCCCCAGCAGGTGTCCGGGACCCAGCACCAGCCATGACAGGAGGCCCGGCACCATCGTCCATAATGGAACGGAGCCCATCCCCACGAGTAGGTGGAACTCCAGTACCATCCACAATCCGTCCAGACCCAATAGCCGTTGTCGCAGTAGGGTTGCCAGCCGGGATTGACCACGGCAACGGTGGGCTGCCAAATCACGCCATAATCGGGGTCTTCGACCCATTGGCCGTAGGGCGACAAGGAATCGTAGAAGACCTGGGGGGTTGCCGGCTGCGCCGTCGGGGCCACAACGTAGTTGGTGGGGGGAACGGTATCGTACTGCACCAGGGGTGTTGCCGGGGCTTTACCGATGTCCGAGCCAGGCAGGTTTGCAGGGAGATTCCTCGGCGCAGGGCCATTGGTCGCCGGCACCGGAGTCCGACCGGCGGCAAGAGGGGCGTTGGTCGCAGAGGCCGGGTCCCCCACCGGTGCACCGGTGGAGTGCTTAATCAGGTCCTTGATGACCGATTCCGAAAGGCCGAGGTCATTGAGGTAGATGATTTGTTCGGCGTTGAGCCCATAGGGTTCCTTGATCTGATCGACGAAACCCAGCAGAACGCCGTCGCCCAAGGTCGTTTGCGCCAGGCGGACCACTTGCTGCACGGGGCCGGGTAGATCCGGGGGGGGTGCCGGGGCTGCCAGTTCCCTGACCGCAACGGTGGGTGTCCCGGCGACATCGTTGGTGGCGGTGGAAGTGTTGGTGAAGGTAGGGCTGGAAAGAGAGGGGCTGGGAAGGGAGGGGGCGAAGGAGGAGTTCTCACCAGGGGGCGCCGGGCGGGGCGCATCGCCATCGGCAGCCAGACGGGAACCGGTCAGGTCGCAGCCACACAACAACCCCAAGGCGGTGACCGCGAGCACAGTGGTCTTCATAAAGAACGGAATGAGGGAAGCACGGGAGACCAATTCAGCTGGCATCCTTGGTTCGTTGGAGTCCGATGGGAATCCAACGAAAAAGGCGTTTTGAATTGTTCTCACACGTCAGCTTGGACTCAGCGACAGATGCCGTATTCATTGGCGGTGGCAAGCAGATAGTTGGGTGAGAATGAGGGGTTCAAAAATACCT
>CAIPFS010000310.1 GCA_903864375.1 uncultured Verrucomicrobiota bacterium | reverse complement strand
CACTTCGAGTCGGAACTCAGTCGGAAGCTCCCTGGTGTCGTGGGAGCTATTCCAGTTGGAAGTCCCTCCTTTGGAGGGATTTGTCCCGCCATACCGCGCACCAACTCCACTGACCACTGAATTCAAATAAAAAGGCTATCGTGGTCGGCTTTCCTTCGCACCGGCTCGCAGAACAGCCTCCATTTCATCATCGTCGTCCATCGGCACCGAGCGCTTCCGGCGGGCCAGGCCATAGTCCGGATCCTTGGGATCCTTCGCTTTTTCCGCGTCAAAAATCCGCGGATCCGCCGGTTCAAAGGTGTACGGCGTGAAGTCGGGCTTGTCTGTGAAGCAATCCCCGAAATCGTTGGCCAGGCCATCGAAAAGATTGAGCGGGGGCAACCCGAAGATCTGGTACATCGTCCGATGCATGCTGACAATCGTGGTGTGGCGATGGGACACGAATCCATGGCGGGTCCAGGGACTAATCACGAGAAGGACGCTTCGCTGGGCATCCACATGGTCGGGCTCGCCTCCGGAATCATCCTGGGTGACAAAGATGGCCATGTTCTTCCACCACGGTGTGTGGGACAGGTAGTCCACGATCCGTCCCAGAGCCACGTCATTGTCCATCATCCAGGAGGCCACATACGGATAGCCCCGGCCGGGATTGGGCTCGGTGCCATGATCGTTGCAGATGGCAATGTTGAGAAATGAGGGCAGCCTCTTTTTGCCGGACCCAAACCGGGCCTCCACATCCTTCCGGAACCAGTGTGCCCGGTATTGGTCCGGAATGTTCATGTTGAAAATGGGGTACTCAAAACAGGTGTTGTCGAAGAGCACCTTGGGCATCGGGACATTGACCACCTCGCGGGCGCCCGTGGGACTTTCATCCGGGTCTTCGTCCACCCCGGGAAACTCAAATCCCTCGCCGTAGTTGCGGAAGGAAATCCGATGCCGGGCGAGGTGGTCCCACATGGAACCAGCTTCCGGATAATCTTCTGGAATGAGAGATCCATTGGAACCCATGGAATACCGGCGGCCAGGTGAATGCCCGTCCTTTTGAAAGTGCCAGCCGACGGTGTAATTCAGCTGCATCAGGTTGTTGGGCTGGACCCCCACCAGCCACCGGTGGCCGACCCCGGAGCCCTCTGGTTCCATGTAAAAGTTGTCACTGACCGTGAACTGACGTGCCAGGGCGTTGTGGTTCTTCATCACCGCCGCATTGGTCAGGGTGGGAACCCCGGCTCCCGAGAGGGTTTGATGATATCCCCAACGGAGGAGGCTCGGGTCATCGTTGGCCCCGGGGACATGGTCAAAAATGGTATCGTAGGTATGATTTTCCTTGGTAATGAAGACCACATACTTGATTTCCGCCGACGGCTTTCCAGGAACCGTGGGGATGACGGGCGAGCTCATCGCGGCCCGATCCGCTTCATGATCCACCATGCCGTTGTTGGTGAGCACCTGGGCTGTCAGGGGAGCGAGAGCCTCCCGGGTGGGCACATCCACAACGCTCAACACCCCGCGAAGGTACAGGAACTCACTCTTGGGAATCTGGTTGCCGGCATTGGGACCATTGCCAAAGCCGCGAAGACAAATGCACGCGAGCTTGGTGCCATCCGGCGACACCGCCACCCGGTAGGGATACCAGGCGGTGGGTATATGCCCCACCACGGCCAGGGAATCGGCATCCAGCACGGCAATCGCATTGATGCCCATTTCCGCGACATAAAGGCGGGTGCCGTCGGGTGACATCGCCATTCCCGCGGGGCTCACCCCGCGAAGTGAGGCGGTCAACGGGGATGGAGCGAGTCGCTGGCGTTTGACCACCTCGTTCCGCTTCCGGTCAATGCGCTCGATCAAATCGTTGTTCCCGTTGGAGACGTACAGATTGTTTCCCGACACGGCGATGAAGTTGGGGGCACTTCCGCCCACGGTCTTGCCATTGTCGGACGGCGCACCAATCAACAGGCCCGTCTTGATTCGATGGGAGACCCGGATGCCTTCGGGATGCGTCACGTCAAAACCCCAGACTGAGAAGGAGTCGGGAACATTGTCCTGACCGAGGCCAGGGACGTGTCGTCCCTCCATTTCAACTCCCTCGATGGCTTCCTTGCTGGGATAACCATACGGGGGACGGGTCAATCCCCGATTGTCAAATTTGGGGTCACTCGATGCGGGGATCGGTTGATACTCAAAAAGCCCGATGTTGGCGGCGTAGACCTTGTCGTCCGCCACCGCCAGCGCGTAAGGGTAGCGTCCGGCCGGAGTCGACCCCACCGGTTTGCCGCTGGCTGTATCGATCACCACCATCCGGAAATTGGCCACATCGGCGCAGTACAGGAAGCGACCGTCTGCACTCACCTGGACGTCATTGGCAAAGCTGTCGGATTGCGCCACGCCATGGACCGGCAGGTTGAGGGGGATCTCGCCGGTGGATTTGCCCGAGGCAACATCAATGATGTAAACCGTGCCGCTGTCCCCCCCGCTCCAATACAGCGTTTTGCCGTCGGGCGAAAAGGCTGCTCCCCCGCTGTTTTCACCCCGCTTCCGTCCCTTTTGCGGAGGGACGATATCGCGAAACTGGGGAGATGCCCCCTGCCAACCGGTGACCAATTGACCGATCCCGGCACTGGCGATGAACAGTGTG
>CAIPFS010000309.1 GCA_903864375.1 uncultured Verrucomicrobiota bacterium | reverse complement strand
CCGCGTAAAAAGTGGCGTCGGGAGAGCGCCCGCCGGGTGCTGACAAACGGGGCGACTTGCGATGGAATCGCGGGCGGGGTTGGGGATTTCATGGTTCGAAGTCGCTATTTGTTGAGAAACAGATCGCTCTGCACCACCGCGTGAATCAATGAACGGAGACCGTAGCCTTCCCTCCGGTTGATTTGAACGATTTTCTCCAGCCCGGCCCGGTCTGAAAACCGGATCGGAGCGCCGGTGGCAAAAATGATCAACTGGCGCGCCAGATTCCGGGCCAGGCCATCCCGGTCGGACGCAAGGCATTGCTTGAGCTGCCGGACATCCGCAAAGGTCCGTCCATCGGGCAGTTCGCCCGACGGGTCCACCGCCTGGCCCAGGCCAAAATGGAAGTAAACGCCATTGTGACCAATGCCCTTGACCGGCTCAACTTTGCCCACCGCCCGGTACCGGTCCCGCCACGCCCCCATGACATCAAAGCCCTCCAGGGCAAATCCGGCGGGATCGATCTGGCGATGGCAGGCGGCACAGGACTCCTGATTGCGATGCAACGCCAGTTGATCGCGGATGGTCGTTGCGCCCCGGATGTCCGGTTCCACCGCCGGGACGCTGGGCGGCGGTGGTGGTGGCGGACGACCCACAATCCGGCTCATCACCCAGGCTCCACGCTTTACCGGCGACGTGGAGGTTCCGTTTGCCGTCACCTTCAGGACGCTCGCCTGGGTTAGAAGGCCGCCCCGATATCCGCCCGGCGGCAGGGGAACTCGCCGGAAAGCCACGCCATTCACCCCCGGGATTCCATAGTGCCGCGCCATCCGCTCATTCAGCAGGCTGAAGTCCGACAGGACCAGGTTGGTGATGCTGGCGTCAGTCCGGATCAGCTCGGCAAAAAAGAGCTGGGTCTCCTCCGTCATCGATTCCACCAACAGATCGTCCAGCTGGTAGTCGGGATACAATTCGGTGTCCGGTGCGGTGGTGGGGATACCCCTGAGATCAAGCCAGTAATCGAGGAAGGCATTGATGAAGCGTCGTGAACCGGGAGCGGCCAGCAACCGGTCGGTCTCGCGACGCAGAACGGTTGACCGGTGCAGGCGTCCCCGTTCCGCCTCGTTCCGGAGCACATCGTCCGGCGCCGAATTGCCAAGAAAATATGACAATCGCTCTGCCAGTGCCCGATCCTCCAGCCGTCCGGGATGAGCTTCGTGAAAGTAGAGGAATCCGGGTGAACAAAGGACCGCCGTGTATCCAGCCAGCATCGCTTGAGTGAACGAATACCCCGCCGCCTCCGCATTCCTGACCACCCCCAGAAATCGCTTCACGTCGTCCGGTTGCGGCGGAACCCGGTAAGCCCGACGGAGAAAGGCCTCCATCAACCGCGCGGCGTCGGACTCCGGATCCCGACTTTGAACCACGATCGGCGGAACATCCTTGGGTCGCGCACTTCCGTTGGTGCCCGACCAGTCGGCAAGGGGTAGGTCGCCAAACAGCAGGCGGTGGCCAGCCGGCGGCCACTGATCGATCAGTGGACCGGTGACCTCCATCCACTGGAACGCCACCCCGGGCATTCCGTCAGCCTCGGCCAGTGGATTTTTATGGTCGGGTGGACGTGACCGGTGCAGGCGCGCGGCATCGGGCAACACCGATTCCCCAGCCAGAAGGTTCACCTCCAGCTCCCGGACGGTCGGGTCGGGACCCAGGTCAAAGCTGCCCAGCTTTCGAAGAATGCGTGGCCAGGTGTCGGAATACAGCGTCACCGGTTCATCCCGCCGCCCCCGGGTGACATTGGTGAATTGCCGTCCCATCCAAAAGCTGTAGCCGGAGATCCGTAAGCGGTACCGACCGGTGATCGGTGCACGGAACTGACCAAAGCGGACTTCCGTCGGTTCGTAGGTGCTCACCACCACCCCCATCGCCTCCCGCTCCCGACGTTCCGCCGATGGAGGCTCGGACCGCTTGGGCTCCGGCATGTCCATCAACGACCGTTGAAGTTCGAGTCCGACGAGGGGAAACGTCCGGCGCTCCAGGGGGCCTTCGAGGCGGATGGCCCCAAAAAACTCCCCCTGATCCCAGGCATGAAACCGGCGGGTCTCCGTCGCCGGTGCCTGCGCCCGGGGGGCCAGGGCCGATCGCAAGGCAAAGTCCGCCGCCTGAAGGGAACGCGACAACTGAACATGCGAAACATCCAGCGCATCGCCCACCTTGTTGAACCCGAAAGCCACCGGGTCCTCCGGCAGAAACCCTTTGACCTCGAGGGCGGGCAGGGAAAGGAGATCCCGCAATGTTTCCTCGTACTCATACCGATTGAGCCGTCGCAGTCCGGACCGACCATCCCGTTCCGTCCGACGGTTCTCCGCTTCCGTCAAGGCCTGCGCCAGCTGGTTGGTAAACCGGGCGCGTGCCGGGCCGGGCGGCTGGCTTTTCTTCTTCGGTGGCGGCATTTCTCCCGATGCCACCCGGTCATGGATGGTCACCCAGGTGGAAAAGGCCTGGGTCGTCCCCAAATCCGACGACAGGGACGACAGATCAAGCCCCCCCTTTCGGGCGTCGGCATCGTGGCAGTCCAGGCAATGCTCACGGACAAACGCCTGCGTTTCCCGTTCGCCACCGAGCACCATCCCGGAGGTGACCAGCACGGCGAGCCAGAACCTCACAATCAGACGATGGGGATGGACTCTTGGAAGCATAAATACCTGTCAGTCAACAAGGACGGCACCTGGGGGTGGACTATTCAGCGAAGTCAACGCCGGGTCGTCTTCGAATCTATTCAAAATAAATGGCTGCTTTGGGATTCGACACTTGATTTTCACAAAAACCGGGTCGAGCGTATGAGTACAGCCATACACTGATGATCCCATGAAACGGACAAGCTTGCGGACCCCGGCCTTCCCGAAGGCGTTCACCCTCATTGAATTGCTGGTGGTGATTGCCATCATCGCCATCCTGGCCGGGATGCTTCTGCCGGCGTTGGGCAAGGCCAAGGCCATGGCACATGGGATTCAGTGCATGAACAACACCCGCCAAATCATGCTGGCATGGAAGGTCTATGCCTCTGAGAACAACGACCGGGTGGTCAATGATTTCGGAATCGATACCACGACTGCGACCATCAGCCTGGGTTCTCGAGACCCCGTTCGCGGCTATCGTAATTGGGTGAACAACGTGATGACCTGGGGCACCGACGAATATGTTACCAACCGGAACTATCTCACCAAGGGGCCCTTCGCGCCGTACATGGGCAAGGTTTCACTCGGGGCCTACTCGTGTCCCGCGGATCGATTTCTCAGTTCGGCCCAAAAGCGGGCGGGATTTG
>CAIPFS010000308.1 GCA_903864375.1 uncultured Verrucomicrobiota bacterium | reverse complement strand
TGCATTTCCTTCCAAACGTCAGCGGATGCTCCGCGACTCGGTTCAATGGATTTCAGCAGTTTGGAGGCAGAAAAACCAAAACCATTGCGACTCAGCAGGGCGGCGGAGCTGAGAATCAAATTGGCATCCTGGGATGGATCCCGGGCATACCGATCAAACAAATCTTCAGCCCCCTTTCGATTGGACAATCCGAGTTCTGCCAGACCTTCCAAAAAGTAGCTGTAGCCGCCGTAGATGGAGCTGAGTCCGGACGCCTGGCGGATGCCAACCGCCAGGGGCCGAAATTCATCCCACGAATGGCTGTTGAACAGCATGGGAACCAGGGAGACACAAAGTCGGGAGGGATACCCCAGCCTGGGCATCTGGTTTTGAGAAAAGGCGGCAGCTTCATTGGCCATGCCCAGGCGCGCCCAAACGGCGATTTGAAGCTCGGCATCGGCAATGGTCGTTGGAACAGCGATGTTTTCCTTGGCCAGGCGCAAGGCCTCGCTTCGAAGCCCCGTGGCCTCCAGAATGAGAATGTAACGGAGGTGGTCCGCCAGCTCATCCCCGTGAACGTCGGTCAATTCCGCCAGGCGACGTTCATACTCCGACCGTTCAATACGCAGGAACGCCGTCCTCAGGAGGAGTCGCAGGGAGGTCAGTCGCAGCGGGGAATCGTGGGGAAGGGATGCGGCTGTGCTGGTGAGTTGGTTCCGATTTTCCTTCTGTTCAGCCTCATTGCCCCATGCAGCCAGGGTTGCCACCCGGTAAAGCTGCGCCTCCGGGTTATTGGTCAGGCTTTGTCCCCGGGTCTTCCAAACGTCCATGAGCCGGTTGACCTGGGCGGTCTCGTACAGGGCCTTGACCAGCGCCAGGGAGATGGCCGGGGTGACGGGAACGTTGGTGCTGTTGAGGTGCCAGAGCGCGAGATCGTAGACGTCGTACTTGCCGTAAAATGTCGCCACCAAATCCAAATCGGTGATGTTCGTCCCGGTCATGGCCAGCAATCGATTGGCCTCGAAGATCGAGAGGGCGATGGTCTGTTGATTGACCTGAGGGAGTTCATTGACGGATTTGAGGAATCCGCGTATCGCCCGGAGATTTCCCGGATTATTCGCTATCGCCTCCTTCCACGCCCGGACGGCGAGATCATTCCGACCCGCGCGGGTCGCCTGATTCGCCGCCCGTTCAAAGTTCCAGGACGTGAGGATCCGAAGCATTCGCACCCGAATCTCCGGGGTTGTCCCGGAGGGCGAAGTGGTCCATTGGGTGAAGGCCAGGGCAAAGGTGCCCACTCCGAGCAGGAGACTGACAGCAAGCGCCCAGCGAAACCACTTCTCGCGGCGCCAGAACATCAGGAAGTAATTGGGACCTGTGCTCGAACGACTCACCTTGCGCCGGACGCGAACGCGCCGGCTGTCCCTGGGGGGAGGGGAATCCCCGGAGGCAGGTTGTCTCGATTCTCGGTTTGGAAAGGAAGAAGCCATTCGGATAGCGACGGTGGAGTTAAGCCAGAGGTCGGAGGATTGGGAAGGCGAGACTTCATCGGTATGGACATCCGCGTCCCTGGATGATGCCCGCTTGCATCGCATTTCGACGAGCCAGCAGCCTCTGGAATCCCTGTTTTTGGAATGGGCAATCGACCGCTGCGTCATTAGGCTACGCGTGCGTGGCGATTTCTTCAACGGCCCGACTTTTGTTGGACTTGATTGCGCGTCCCAGCGTCAACCCGGCGTTCCTTCCAATGGGCGATGCCCGGGCAGGCGAAGGCAGGGTCGCCGATTTCCTGGCTGAACGGGCGGA
>CAIPFS010000307.1 GCA_903864375.1 uncultured Verrucomicrobiota bacterium | reverse complement strand
TCTGGTGAACCATTTGGGGTTCGGGTGAATCGACCTCTTTTTCCCCGGTCGGAAGCAGGTACAATCGGACCCGACTGACCAGGCTGGAATAGGCGTCTCCCTTGGTGGGATGACAGACCAATCCCGCCGGCTTGTGCAGGACGAGCAATTCCGAATCTTCATAAACCACGGGGAACAATTCAGGCATCATGTGAATTCATCGGTCGGCGGAGACCAGGCGGGGCTTTTATGCCCCTGACCACCTTTAAGGACGGTTCTGACGTTGACCAACCCTGCACTTGTGGCATTCTTGCACACGAAGTGGACCGGGTGGAAGTCCAGGAGAAGGTCGATGGGAGACGTGCCCTCAACTCTCTCTTGAGCTTGAACGTTCAAATCCAAATGGAGTCCAGTTCGACCACGCGATGAACCGATTCTTCTCAAGCTGTTCACAAACATCGATCCGTACCCTGCGGTTCGCCTTTGGCCTTTTCCTGTTGGGAACGACACAGGCCTGGGCAAAATCAAATACCGCCCCGGACTTCGCTCTGCTCGATCTCCAGGGTCGGAATCATGAACTGCATCGTGCGGAGGGAAAAGCGGTGGTCCTTTTCTTCACCGGAGTCGGTTGCCCCATCGCGCGAAAGAGCGCCGAAAAACTTCACGCTATCGCTGAAAAGTACGGTTCGCAGGGGGTTGTCGTCTGGACCATCAATTCCTTTGCGAATGATTCCATCAAGGCGGAATTCGATGAAGCGAGGGAATTGGGACTCTTTGGGTTTCCCTACCTGCGCGACACCCACCAGTTGGTGGCGATGGCCCTGCACGTGGAGCGGACCGCTGAAGTCGTGCTGATTGGACTCAAGGATCACCAGTTGCTCTATCAAGGGGCCATTGACGACCAGTTCAGCGCCGGGGCGGAACGTCCAGAACCCACCGCCCGTTACCTGAACGATGCGTTGGACGATTTCCTCGCAAATCGCCCCATCCGACTGGCCAAGACCGAAGCGCGGGGCTGCCGAATCACCCTCAGTGCAGTGGCTGAAGCCGCCGCGGTTCCCAGCTATGCCAGGGATGTCGCTCCCATCCTGAGGGAGAATTGCGTGGAATGTCATCGGGCGGGAGCCATTGGCCCATGGGCAATGGATGGTCATGCCCGGGTCGAAAATTATTCCCGGATGGTGGAGGAAGTCCTGCTGACCCGCCGCATGCCTCCGTTTGATCCCAATCCAGAGGTGGGACACTTTGAAGATTTCCATCGCCTCAGCCGCGAGCAATCCCAGACGATTCTCCGATGGATTGCCGCCGGCTCACCCCGTGGAGATGGACCGGACCCGTTGATTGAGCCTCTCCCGGCATTGCCGGATTGGCCGATGGGCAAGCCGGACGTGGTCATCCGTCTGCCGGAGCCCCAGAAGATTCCCGCGACCGGGGTTCTGGATTACCTTCACATCCCCGTCCCGACTCCGACCACCAACGAGTTTTGGATTTCCGGAGCGGATATCCATCCCGGCAATCGCCGGGTCTTGCACCACGCGATTCTGTATGCCACCTGGCCGGGATGTCCGGACAGCGGATCGGGAAATGGCGTCTTTGTTTATGGCTGGGCACCCGGATCGAATCCTTCCAAGTATCCGACGGGTGTCGGTAAGCGGATCGCTGCGGGTGCGAAATTCAATCTGGAATTGCATTACACCACGGTGGGTTCCGCCCAAACCGACGACACGGAGATTGCCCTCTACCTGCATTCGGGTCCCCAAGCCCGCAATGCCGAAACCCGGGAGGCCATCGAATATTCGCTGCTGATTCCTCCCGGGAGCGCCGAGGCGCGGCATGTCGCCACCTATGCCTTCAAGAATCCAGCCACGCTCTATGGTCTGTCACCCCACATGCATTTCAGGGGAAAATGGATGAAGTACGAGCTATTGCTTCCCGACGGAAAACGGCAGGCGCTGTTGGATGTGCCCCGATACGACTTCAACTGGCAGCTGTCCTATCGACTCAAGGAGCCCATCAAGGTCCCGGCGGGATCGTGGTTGATGGTCACCGGGGCATTTGATAACTCGGAGGGCAATCCGTACAACCCCGATGCCAAAAAGAGTGTGACCTTTGGTCCGCAGTCGTGGGATGAAATGTTCATCGGATTCTTTGATGCCGCCGATGAACCGACCACCCAGGCATCCGTGACCGGTCCTGGGGGACAAGTGATTGGTGGGACGCCTTGAGGGACGACTGAAGCCCAAGGGGAAGTGGCAGGATACCGCTTCTACTTCGGACGCGCACCACACCCGTGGTGCCCCGGGTTCGGGCCGAATATGGCTGCAGCTGAATTGCGTGGCGAACGTGTTTTGGACCGCCCCGGCTGTAATGAGCCCTGCTCCCGACGTGCCTTTATTACGGGAGAGGCAATGGTCCCCGCAATAATTTAGAACTTGCAGGAGCGCTTCCCTCCGTTGGATGTCCTTCCTTCGGAGGGACTTGCGTCCGGAGGGACGCGCCCCTGCAAGTGCCCATATCGATTTGATCCACCTCCAGTGGATATTAGAAATACCAAGGAATGACCGTTTGTTAACGGTGGACTTTCTGAAGAGACGGCAAGCCCGCTACTCCGCTTTGGCCACTTGAACCAATTTCAATGCTCCCACTCCACCCGGATTCCAGTTGGTGAACAGGATGTAAACTTCCTGCTTCGAACCCTTGCCGGTCACGTACCAGGCCGCATCATGAATGTGCTGGGCCTCGCCGTAACCGAGGTCGGTCTTGGGGTTGATGGTGCTGACGATCTGCTGCTTCTTCAGATTGACGATGTAGATGGGCCCCGGCTTGCCATCGGAACCGTCCAGGCAGGGAGCGAGCGCGTAATCTCCCCACACATCCGTGTCACAAATGGTGCTGCCGGCAGGCAGTCCGCGGACATCAATGACGTGGGTCGATGAGCGGTCCCAGCTCTTGATGAGGCCTTCCGGCCGGGCGGAGATGAGCAGGTTCCGGGTCCGGGAGTCGAAGGTGATACCGTGCGGCGTGCCCGAGAGCGATTTTCCCCCGTAGTATTTTCCGGTGAATTGGAAGGGACTCCGGGTGGCCGAAAAGAAAAACGCCTTGCCATAACCGTCCGTGACCCAGATTTCGTCCAGACCCGCAAAGGCCGCATCGGTGGGTGCATATCCCTGCTTGTCGGCGTATGGGGGAAGCGGCGGAAGTCGAAGCGTTTCCACATGCTGAAAGCTGGTATCCGTCAGATAGACCTCGCCCTCGACGTTGTCGGCGGCAACCACCAGCGGAAGCTGGCCAGGACGGGGATAGATATCGGCCCCATGGAGATTCCCCTTCGATAAGGCAGGGTCACCCTGAATGATCCAGGACTGGCTCAAATGATTGCTGAAACCGATCCAGCCGACATTTTCGAGGCCCCAGTAAGCCAGCTCACGTTCCTTATCGACGATGATGGTTCCGTGAGCCCCTTTCAGCTTGGGCAGGGCTGCGGATGGCACCGGGGTCAATTCGGGGGCGGCAACAAAGGTCCAGAAACCGTGGCCGCTGGTCTTGACACCGGGACTGAGACGGACCGGTGCCGGCGCATGCACGGGACCATGTGTTTCCAAGGCAAACGGCAGCGGCGTCGATGACGTCAGATCGTCGTGTGGAGCTCCGGTTTCATGGGCAAGTGTGGGCAGTGCCAGGCTGACGGCAAGAACCCAGGCGGCAGGTTGGAAAGGACGGGAGGAGAGAGGCATGGCTCAGTCGGTTTTCCGGAACGTTGGCGATTCGGAGTCCGGTTGAAAAGCTCAAGTTCCAGCTTTTCCTAGCGGGTCAACTGCCGGATGAGCTGGGAAATTCCTCCCTCGGAGGGTCGCGCCAGGAGCCCGGCAACACCGCGCACCATCAACTCGACTCCCACCGGTTGAAAATCGGCCACGGTATTCAGATTCGTGTAAACGCGGTTGGTGAGCCCAAAGAGAACTTCCTGAGACGCGGCTGGATTCCGCAGATCAATGTATTCCAGCTTGCCCACGCTCAAGACCAACCGATCCAGCCCTCCAAACTTGAGACGGGACGCCCAATTGGTCATGGACGCCGGGTCCAGGGAGGGATCCGCGGTGCGCTTCCCTAAAGCCATCACGTTGGTCTGGCCCTTCGGGTTGACGACCACTGCCAGCTCAGAAAGGTTCAAACGGACTTCACGCCAGTGAATGCTTCCGTTGGTCTCCGATGGGCCAGGTGAGGCAGCCACGTAGAGTTCCGGAATATGCAGCCAGGGCTGGTCGCGAAACCCGGGAGGATCATACAACTTCAGATCGCGAATCTCGATTGCATTTTCGCTCAGGCGAAGGTGGAAGGCCCCCAGCTCCACGGGCGCGCCGATTTCCTGCTCGAGAGTCACCACCAGCAATCGCCCAACCAAAACGTCGAACTTCCAGATTGCCACGACAACCATGATCAACAAAAGGGCGATCCCGGCGGCGCCGATGACGATCAGACGTCGGAGCCACGGTTTCACAGGGAGATATCCTCCGGTCTCACTTCCAGGCATTCGTCCTGATCCTCCCAAACAATGGCGGGAAACAGTTCCAGCAGGTGCGGGATCATTTCATGGGCCATATCCGAGAGCAGGCGCTCGGCTCTCTGGGCGGACTCCTCAAACGCCTGTTCATAGTCAGCCACCTGGCTTTGCTTGAGCTCATCCCAATGGGCCACGGCATGCACCGCCCGGTAATCTGCCGCCCACGGGGCAATCAGATTCCTCAACGGTTCGGGAAGATCGGCAAATGGACCGCAGGTTTCGCCACAATGCTGGCAAATCAAACCGCTATCGGTGATGTCCCGGGTAAAAAGGGGCAGGAGCGGCGCACGACAACAGGAGGCGGTGGTGTATCCCACCGGCATGTTGACCAGTCGCTGAAGCCAGATTTGACGTTCATGTGCCAGTTGAGCCCCCAGACGGTAGGCTCCGACCAGCGGGTGGGACATCCGCCAGGCTTGTCCGTGCAGTTGCCCGAGGGTTTGGGCCAGCCAACGGGCCAGGCTCAAATCGTCAAAGGCGCGGAACGGGCGACCATATTCACGCCACAATCGATCCAGTGGCGACTCTTCCTTCGTTTCTGACACCCAAAAATCATAGCCGGTATCCCTCCCAATTCCAAATCCCGCATTGCCGCATCTGCGCCCCGCAGGCAGGGTTTCCCCTCATGAATCCAACCAACGTCTCCCCGGACCCGGGTCGGGGATGGTGGCGGCTCCTGTCGCGGTACCAATGGTTTGTTCTCGTGGTTGCAGCCCTCGGCTGGCTGCTCGATTGCCTGGACCAGCAATTGTTCCTGCTGGCGCGGGTGCCCGCCATGAAGGAGCTCCTCCATGCTCCGGGTGGAGGTCCGCCTCTTCGAGAACAGGTCTCCGAGTTCGGCGCCTATACCACTTCCATTTTTCTTCTGGGCTGGGCCGCCGGTGGACTGGTCTTCGGAGTGGTGGGAGACCGATGGGGACGCGCGCGGACCATGATGCTGACCATCCTTCTTTATTCCGGGTTCACTGGCTTGAGTGCGCTTTCCACACAGTTTTGGGACTTTGCCCTCTATCGTTTTCTGACTGGATTGGGCGTGGGCGGCGAGTTTGCCGTCGGCGTCACCCTGGTGGCTGAAGTGATGCCCGACGCCGCACGCCCTTATGCGCTCAGCCTGTTGCAAGCCCTTTCCACCGTCGGAAATATCGGCGCGGCTCTCATCAGCATGGGTTTTGGATCACTGGAGCGATCCGGTATTGTCGGCGGAGCCGCCGGCTGGTCCGCCTGGCGCTGGATGTTCGTCCTGGGTGCCCTTCCCGCCCTGCTCCTGGTCGTCGTTCGCCGACGATTGAAGGAACCCGAACGCTGGCTGGCCACCCGCCGGACGGCAAAGGTCTCCGGACAACTGGGAGACTACGGAGCCCTCTTCGGAAACCCACGTTGGAAAACCTCCGGGACGATCGCCGGAGTTCTCCTGGTCACGGGAATTCTCATTGGTTTCCTCGGACCCAGCGACTGGCCCAAACGAAGTATTGTCACCTACTTCGCCCTGGCGGCGTTGGCCGCCGGGGTGGTGACAATCTACGGTGGCGGCGGAGATACCCGCTATCGACAAAGGGCCGTGGTCGGAGTCCTCCTGGCCATGAGCGGTGTCATCGGACTCTGGGGAATCGGCTTCTTCAGTTTCGACCTGGTGCGGTCGGTCCTCGAGGCCAAGTTCCGGGCGGAGGGCATGGACCCGAAGGAAATCGCTCCCACGGTCACGCAGTGGGTGGGAATCACTTCGATCATGCAGAATCTGGGCGCGGCGCTGGGGATTTATTCCTTTGGACTGGTCGCCCAACGCTTGGG
>CAIPFS010000306.1 GCA_903864375.1 uncultured Verrucomicrobiota bacterium | reverse complement strand
GTTTGCGGGAACGTTTTGAGCATTTGTGGGAGAGAAAGTTGCCGGGGTTGAACGAGGAACCTCTGGCGAAACTCTATCGGTGGGGATGGGACGCGATGTCGACCAACAGTGTTCGTTCCCCGGCGGCCCTGTCCCGGCTCAACGAACTTGCAGCGGATGAAACCGACGTTCACGGAGTGGAGGCCAATCATATCCTGGTTCGCGTCCACCATGTGCGGCAGGACGCGGTTGCCCTCGAGGCCTCTCTGGGAAAACTGGTCAAGGCGGGGGCCGATACCCTGACCGTCCACCTCCTCCTGGTCCGATCGCTGACGGCCCGGCAACAACTGGAGCGTGCCACCGCGGCCTATGAAAACATCGTGGGAACTGCTCAAACCGTTCTCGATGCGATCCTTCAACTGAAGGCATGCCGTGAATTGGGACGAAATGAGCAATTGGCAGAGTTGTTGGACTCCGCCTTGAACGACTTTAATTATTCCCCCGAACTGTGCCTCGAAGGGGCTCGAATTCTTTACGATGCCCATCTGGCCCCGGAATTGACGAATCTCGGAGTCCGGATTCGCGAGTTGAACGATCGCGAGCAGAGCGTCCGGGATTTTGGGTTCTTTGCCATGGGCCTGGCCGAGATTCTGCGCGGAAACCGGGTCAGTGGCGGCACCTTGTTCGAGCGGTTTGCCTTGAGTGGTGGTCTGGATTCCACCATCGCACCCCAGGTGGTGAGTCAGCTCTCGTCGCTCGGGTTCGCCCGGTTGGCTGCCACTGTCGCCGATCGATCCCGCGAGCATCCGGATTCGGTGCAGGAAAACGCCATCGGAAAGAAAACGCCGAAAACATCGCAAATACCGGCGGGTGGTGGTGCACCGCACGCCATTCGAAACGAGTCTTCAACTCTGCGCCAGCCGGACATCCTCGTCGTTCCGTCGGGTTCATTTCAGGCTGGCTCGGGCACTCCATGAATGGTTTGGGGGATGCGCTGCGAACGTTTTCTGTCGACGGCGCCTCGATGATGACGGGCTGGAAACACTTGACTCCCAATGACAAAAAATATGGAGGAGGATAGTCGCAGACAGAGATGCAGGGCGTCACCAACCTGTTCCAAGATGGAGGCTCCCAAGCCGTTCGCCTGCCACACAAGTTCCGCTTTTCGGGAAGTGAAGTCAGGGTGACGCGGATTCTTCGGGAGTTTCAACAGATACCGCACCTGCGAGTGGAGTGCTGGCACTACTGAGTGAACCGTTTCGTGCGGTCGGGGACTTCCGGAGTCAAAGTTCAAACGAATCAACGAACTACAAAACTCATTCCATCGGAGATGAGGATTCGCGGTATCACTACGGGCTATACAAGCGGAAACAGGTTGTGGAATTCGTGAGGGAAAGGGTCACGGATCCATAATAACCACCCATTGGATAGTATTTTATATGAATTTGAGACCAATCAAGATCGATCCAAGGGCCATCATGCAGGTTGGTGGTGAATTGGATGCGGTAGTCGCCGCTGCCGGCAAAGGCTTGAAACCAGTTGATTTGGAGATTGGTCTTTGTTTGAACGTAAGTCAACTGAGGATACCAACCACAGCAAGGGCATAGATCAGTCATCGTTGCCTTCCATGGCTCACTGCCCTGAAGTATTGTCTTCGGAGGATTCGTGGGACCTCCGAGCGGTGGGCTGACAATATCACGACTGCCTCTGACGCAGCAGATATCGTAGGTGCCACCGTAGGCTGAATCCCAAAATTGAACAGTTAGAGGAACGATATCACCGGGATAGGTTCCAGGGACGATCAACGGAGCGGGCAGGGCAAATCCTCCGTTTGCCTTGAATGGGACCCCAGCGGCTCCATTGGTGCTGATAATGGCACCATGGAAGACCACTTGGACTCGTCCAGTGGCTTTGGGAATGGGCGAAAAATTTCCATACATCGCGAGCGTCACGCCGGTATTGCCAACAATGACGGTTCCTTGCGCCTCAGCGAACTCCATCGCCAGCAATACTGTCAGCAGAAGGAGGAAAGCCTTCATAGGTGTTTTGAAATATCGATGGGTTCGGACAGGTGTCAACCGCTATCGCCAGGAGGCGACCCTCCGCGGGCCAGGCATTGGGCGATGGAAATAGCCACGGTGGAGGGGGCTTCAAGCCCTCCGCGGAACGTTGGACATTGATGGCTCGGAAAGCGTGGTTTAGAGCCCCAACGGTGCCAAATGAGACAGATCGGGACTGGATACAGCCACGCCATCGAAATCAAGCGACTTTCTGCGCCCTTTGTGCGCTCTGCGGTTGGACTCTCTCTGACTGTCCGGAGGATCAACCACAGAGCGCACAGAGAACACAAAGAAAGAAGGATCGGGTGATGGGTCTGATCGGCGCAGGTCCAAGCCGCGCGCGTTCTGAACCACGCCCGCTACGCGATTCAGCCCCATTTATTTCCAGCCTGCCGTTTCGCGGGCCTCCAGGCCTGCCGGGCCGACGGGTGAGCCGGACCGGTTGGGGACGAGGTCCAGCTCAGCCAATAGGAATGTCTGCGAAACGGCGTGAGGACACGCAACCCCCATTGCAGGGTGGCGGGTGAATGAGGAGAGTTGAAACGAGCCTCCGCCGTCCCATCGTTCAGCCTTCCGGAGTAACGCCCAAGACGACGTCAAATTTTGCAGCCAGTTCGCCAGCCCTGGCCCCGGGAAGCGGCGCAAAATCGATGGTGACCGCGGCCTTTTTCTCCGCGCTTCCCAGTTCGCGCCAGATGCCGTCACGTTCGTTGCCGGGATGCCCCTTCACGTAACACTGGGTGGTCAACAATTCGTGACCGGTGCGTTTGATCTTGAAATGGATATGGGGCGTGCGCCCGGGGTAGGGAACCGGCTTGATGGTTCGGAAAAGGTACTCTCCCGAGCTGCCTGTGACGAAACGTCCAAATCCCTGAAAGTTTTTGTCCCTTTTGGGAGCATTGTCGCTGCCGCTGTGGAGGTAGACCCCGGAATGATCGCATTGCCAGATCTCAACCACCGCATTGCGAACCGGTTGACCGTCCGGTCCCAGGATGCGCCCGCTGAGGTAGGTGACATCGCCTACTGCCGGCGTCAGGCTGTCATTGACCACCAGCAGGTCGTTGTCGGTGTCCAGCGGCAGGTGATCGGGATAAAAGGGGCCCTCGGTCTGGGCCGGGGTCCGCAGTAGCTGTTCGGCAAAGGCACCCGGGAGGGTGAAGAGGGCAGCTCCCAATCCCATCTGTCGAAGGAATTGGCGGCGACGCGAGGCGCTCAGTACGGATGAGGACTGAATGGATTTCATGGAGAGTCGTTGGATATTCGTTGCGTGAGAGCGTGGCAAAGAGTCGATTAAATCACGATGAAGAGGAAGAAGGGAGTTCTCGGTCCTGCGGACGGTCCTGCGGACGGCC
>CAIPFS010000305.1 GCA_903864375.1 uncultured Verrucomicrobiota bacterium | reverse complement strand
CGATGGGGATGGTGACGCTCTTTTCAGACTCCTCGGGTGCCAGCGCGGGCACCTCGGTATTAATTTGCACCTGCAAATTGGTGATGTCGGGAACGGCATCAATGGGCAGATGGGTGGCTGCCCACACTCCCGCGACCAGAAGCGCTACGGCACCCAGAAGGACCAAGGGGCGCTGGCGCAGAGACCCGGCAATAATTCGGTCAATCATGGCGTGCCGGGAAGAGAATGGCTCAGGTCCATTCCGGTGAGTTGTTCCAAATCGAGAACGCTCTCCAGAGCCTCGCGCCGGGTGTTGAGCAGGGTTTCCACCGCTTCAAAGTATTGCCGTTGGATCTCGACGTAGGTGGTGGCCGGGACGGCCCCGAGACGAAAATGCCGGTCGGCAAGTTCAGAGGCCGAACGAAATTGTTCAACGGCATCGGGTTTCCAGTTTTCCAGTTCCGTTTTCCTGGCTTGCCAATTGTGGAGGGCATTCACGACACGGCGTTCGACATCCCGATGCCCCATGGCCAGTAATGCTTCAGCCTGAAGTTGCCGGGCTTGAGCGGCTGCCACGTTTTTTGCCGGATTCTTCCACAGCGGCAGGGGAAAGGAGACGGCGACTCCTGCAAGGCGGTCCTGACCGAGAGAATTCTCTTCGCTGAACTGAGGTCCGATGGTGAAGGCAGGCCATCGTTCGTTGCGGGCGAGGTCGATCCGAAAACCTTGCTGCCTTAATTCGGCTGCCCGGCTTCGCAGGTCAAAGTTGTTGGTTTCCGCGGAAGCCAGCAGGACGGTGACCGGAGGGATTTCACCGAGGGTTGGCATGGCTGGCTCCACGTTGATTTCTGCTCCCGCCGGTTGTCCCCTGAGGAGGTTGAGCTCCACCCGGGCGGAATCCTCGCTCAGGCGTGCTTCGGCGGAGCGTTTTCGAAGTGTCAGTTCGGTGGCCTCGAGGATGCGAACCTCCAGAATGGGGGTGATGCCGGCGGGGTCGCGCTGAAGCAGTGTCTCCCGCAGTTCATGCAACCGGTTGGCAACCTGAGCGGCCACCTCGGCCCTCTCCTGGCTACCGGCCAGAGTCAGTGCCAGAAGTCGCACCCGGTTTCCGAGCGCCTGAACGAACCGCTGGTATCCCAACCCGGCCAGTTCCACGTCCTGATTGGCAATCGCCTTGCGCAGGCTCAACCGGCCCGGCCATTCGAAGGTTTGAGTGACCCCGACACTCCAGGCGACGCCTTCGCCCGACAATCCACTTTGGAAGTCCCGGGAACGTTTTGAACCGGCGCTTCCATGAACTTCGGGCTGTGGCAGACGCCCCGCGGCGGAAAGCTCCGCCCGGGCTGCCTGCACGGCCGCTTCGTAAAAGACCCGTTCAGGATTGTTTTTGACGGTTTCGGACACCAGGTCGGCGGTGCGAACCCGGGGGGGGGAATCACCCCTGGACGGAATGGACAAAACCAGCAGGCAGACGGCAGCGAATCGAAAGGAACGTTTCATGACGGAGGCGGAGTGGACGATCGAAAGGAAATCAGAACGGAATCAGGTGACGGTGCGAACTCCCGGATGAAGGAGCATCCGGGCGGGATACGGGCGGGATAGGGGCAGGGGTGGGAGCCCGAACGTCGTCGACGTTACAGGATGCTCCTTCCGATCACCTCAAATCAGGAAAACGGTGCTGGAAAAGACCAGTTTCCTGGTCGGCGGCGGG
>CAIPFS010000304.1 GCA_903864375.1 uncultured Verrucomicrobiota bacterium | reverse complement strand
TGGTTAAAGGAGACAAGGCTTCCATCGTGCGCAAACGTCAGGCCGTGGAGGATATCTGGCGGGATGAAATCGTGGCCCCCTGGCAGAAGCGGTAGGGCCGGCTGACGCCTGGCAACGTCGAAAATCGAAGGCGAGATGAGTTCAACGGGACGCTGGCGTTTTCGCGGCGTCCCATGGTTCTGGTGCTGAAAATGGAGGTTGAATCGTGAGCCTCTGCTCGGCCTGGTGGCGGAGCAGGGTCAGTTCAACCGGAGTCCCCCCGTCTGCGACACGCTTGCCGACCCGGATGAACTCGCTGGTTTCCGGTGTGGCCGCATCACCGATACGCAGAAGGAGATCGTCCGGAAGAAATCCAGCGCGACTCCCATAGGAATTCAGAGGGATCTCGAGGATGGCGATTCCCCCGCTTTTCTCTGGAACTCCGTACGCTGAAAATTCGTCTCCGGAAAGGGCGCGAACCTTCATGCCGAGCCACGAATAAGCCGTGGGCTTGGGAGTTGGGACATTTCCGCCCGGTACGGATTCGCGCACTGCGGAAAATCGCGGTGACTTTGCCAGAGGCTTCAAACGGGGATCCTGGACACCGAACCGGTCCATGGGGAAATTTTTGAAGCCGAGCGACAACGCCGGGGAATCGTCCGCCACCTGGAAATCCCCTCGGGCGGGATCCCGAAATTTCGGGTCACCCACGATGGAACGAAGGTCGCAGCCATGGACCCGAAATTTGTCGCGATCGTTCTCGTTGGTGGCAAACAGATTGTCGTCGACGACGCGTCCCCACGGTTCGTTTCCATCTGGCATGACAGCGGGTTGGTAGGCCCCCATCCAGATGTTTTTAACCACCATGTCGCCACTGTTTTTCAGCCAGACATGGGGATGCAGGCTATTGTTGACGGTGATGTTATTCCAGACCCGTCGATCGTAACCCTCCCGCAGTTTGAGGCCGCCGTTGAGGAACAGGTTGGAATAAATCCGGTAATGGGAAGAGCCATCGTCGAGGTCCACATCCCAACCGTGTTCGCAACGCCAACGATTGTTCCGGAGGATGATGGGCTCCACGGTATCCAGAGAGTTCAGGTTCGGATCCCGGGCCACTTCGCGGTTGATCACCTGGGGATCGGGATGCCAGTAGCGGTCACGGCCCCATGAGTTCCAACTTCCGTGATCGCCGGTTTCCTGCACAGTGTCGAAAACGTCACAATCTTCGATGACGTGGCCGCCCCAGCAGCCGTCGCACAGATTGATTCCCGCCCGGGGCACATCGTAGATGGAGCAGTGACGGACAGTGATTCGACGGGCGATGGCGATGGCGATTCCCGCCGACTGTTTCTCCACCCGTCCGGTCCGGGTGATCAGGCATTCTTCGATCAAACAATCCGCCGGATAGTCGTCGGTAAGCGGCCCCGGGGTCCTATCCACTCTGGCGTAGTCAAAGGGCGTGTCGTAGTTCAACAGGGGACTCCGGACGGCTCGAACATCGCCCACCAGAGCCACGCCACTGGCTCCGCTGTTTTCGATTCGACATCCCCGGATGTGCAGCCGGCGATTGTATCCACTGATGAAGAGGGTATTGCCTCCGACCTGATCGAAAAAGCAGTCCCGCACCTGGCAGTCTTCCGCTCCGGTGAAGAACACGGCGCCGCCGCGGTGGATGGTCCAATCGGATCGCAGCAACGGCTCCTGGGTCTCCATGAAGGTTCGCGCCGTGTGGCGGAAGGTGAAGCCGGTCAGGGAAAGAAACCGAACCGGTGCGGCGGGGGTTCCCCGAATGGATATCAACTCCCGCAGGCGGACGATCTCGACTTTTGCCGTGGCAAGGTTCATCCCGGCAGGCGGGTAAAAATAGAGACTGTGCGCCTTTCGATCGAAAAACCACTCGCCGGGCGCATCCAGTTCCTCCCTCACGTTTTCCACCATCCGGTACAGGGGATGAATGCCGGAACCACGATTGTTCTGGGTGCCGCCCACGAGCGCCAATGTTCCGTCGGGTTTCTTTCCGGTGATCCTCCATTCGACGCCGCCCCAAAGCGCGGGATGAAGCGCATGCAGGAAGCCGCCGGACGGGTCCGCCCAACGCGCAATGCGCGTTGGCAGCAAGGGGTCCCGGCCAGGCTGTGCCGCGGGATTTCCATCGAGGGACCAGGTATCAAACACATTCAACCCGTCACCCGCCTCGCGGTTGGGGAACCGGGCCATCCACTGGCATTTCCCGTCCACCCAAAGCTGATCGATCTCGCCGTCCGCGAAGAGATCCGCGCGGAACACGCCGTCCTTGAACCGGACCCAGGAAAGATGAAGGGGAGTGCCTCCGCTCAGAACGACCGGTCCATTGCCCTCGGCAATGTAGTGCACCGGGGCATTGCTGGTACCAGAATCAGAGGAATCAAACACCAGAGGGGCCGGAAGGTAATAGGTGCCGGCGGCGACGTGGACGGTGGTGGGTTCCTTTTTCGATTGGCGCCGCGCTGCCCGCTGGGCCGCCGCCAGCGAGGCAAAGGGGTGTTGCTTTTTCCCGCTTTCGCCATCCGAGCCGGTCGGTGTCACATAAAAATCAGCCGCCAGGAGCCGCGCGGAAAGGATGGCTCCGACTCCCATCCAACCGATGGCTTTGAACCGTGCAAACAACATGTTCCCATGAGTCTGACGGCGGAGGGCGAACTTGTCAGGTGTGTCCTGCGCCTAAATTTTGGCAGAGGAACCGCCCCGGGCACGCAGGAAATCCACGAGGCGAGTGGCCATCTCCCCGCCGAACCCGGAGACTTCGGCAATCTGCTCGACGGTGGCCCGACGGAGGCGTTCGACGGATCCAAACCGTTTCAAGAGGGCCTGTTTCCGGGCAGCGCCGATACCCGGGAATTCGTCCAACACGCTTTCGCTGATCCGCTTCAGGCGAAGCTGCGCGTTGTAGGTGTTGGCGAAACGATGGGATTCGTCCCGAACCCGCTGCAACAATTTCAACGCACCGCTGTCGAGCGACAGGTGGAGCGGAGAGGGCACGTCGGGCAGGTAGATTTCCTCAAATTCCTTGGCCAGCCCAAGAACCGGAAGATGAGATAAATCGAGTTTCTTCAACTCCTCCAGGGCGGCATTGAGCTGGCCCCGGCCACCGTCGATGAGGATGAGATCGGGAAATCCACCGGTGGCCGGACGGGCGGCCCTGGCGGGCGATGTGCCGGTGTGGATTCCTGCCTGTGTCGGGACGGGTTCGGGTTCCCCTTCAGGCGTTTCTTCCAGGCTCGCGTCCGGCTGGACTGGAGGAGATCCTGGGGCATCCTTTTTCAGCCGGGAATACCGTCGTCGAATGGTCTCAGCCATGGAGGCAAAGTCATTCTGCCCAATGACCGTTTTCATGCGAAACCGGCGATATTGGGATCGATCGGGACGCCCCTGCCAGAAGCTGACCATGGAGGAAACCACAAAGGTCCCGCTGATGTTGGAGATGTCGAATCCTTCGATGCGTCGGGGAGGTCCGTTCAAGCCCAGCTTCTCAGCCAATTCGCGAAGATCGTCCTCCGGGCGAATCGCCACGGGCAGGGTGTAGGGAATACGCTCGAACTTTTCGGTCTTTTGCGTCGTCCGCTTCAAGTCTTCGAGGGCATCGCGCAATTCCGCCGCCGCCTCAAAGTCGAGATTGTCGGAGGCCTTTTTCATTTCGGCTTCCAGCCGTTCCTTCATTTCGCTGGCCTGGCCTTCCAGGAATTCACAGGCGGCGCGAACTTGAAGTCGATATTCCTCCAGACCGATATTTCCGACACATGGGGCGGTGCAGTGCTTGAGATTGCCGTAAAGGCAGTGCTTGTAGTCGGCCTCAGTTGGCGTCATGGCCCGGCAACCGCGCAGGTGGAATTTTCGGCGCACCAGCGTCAGGGTTCGTCGAAGCGCGCCGGAGTGTGCAAACGGCCCGAAATAGCGGGCGCCATCCTCCTTGCGCAGGCGGGTGAGGGTGAACCTCGGAATCGGGTCCTCCAGATGCACCTTGAGCAGCAGGAACCGCTTGTCGTCCTTGAAGTCGATGTTGAACCGCGGTTTGAAATCCTTGATGAGTCGACCTTCGAGGAGGAGGGACTCCGGTTCATTCCGGACCACATGCCAGTCCAGGTCGTGGATGGACTCCACGAGGGCATTGAGCTTGAGGTCCCAACCCTGTCGGCGGGAGGGATGAAAGTATTGGGAAACGCGCCGCCGCAAATCGCGCGCCTTGCCCACGTAGATGACCGTCCCCAGGCGGTCTTTCATGAGGTAGACCCCCGGCTTGTGCGGTATCTGCGACAGCTTGTTTCGGATGTGGTCTGAGTTCGGCATGAAGCCGGGGGAACGGGGAAAGGCGGGCCGTGGAAAACCAATGTTTGAGATCAGGGTCCCGCGTGACCGTCAGGCGGCCCACTCGGGATGTTCCCAGAAGGCATAGCAAAGGATGTGCAGGATATGCATCTGCACGTCTTCGACCCGCCCATAGTGGATATCCCCGACGGCGACCACCTGATCGGCCAGTTCGGCCATCCGGCCCCGCTTGCCACCCACCAGGGCGATGGTTCGGAGCTCATGCTGGACCGCCCATTCGAATGCCTTGACGATGTTCGGCGAGTTGCCGCTGACGCTGATGCCGATGAGGACATCGCCCGGCCGGGCGTAGTTGGCCAGTTGCCGCCAGAACACGTCGGCATAGTTGTAGTCATTGCCGAGCGCGGTGATCCATCCGACGTTGTCCGCCAGCGACAGAACCCGGAAGCGCCGATCCATCACGTCGCTGGCCCCTTTGCCCAAATCAACCGCGAAATGCGAGGCATTGGATGCGGAGCCCCCATTGCCAATGGCAAAAATCTGCCGGTCATTCCGGTGCGCGTCTTTGAGGGTTTCGATCAACGGGGCCAGTTGGGCGGCGCTGATGGTGTCCAGTGCCCGGTGCTGGGCTTCAAGATAGTCGGAGATCCAGGATTCCATGCGCCGAGGATAGGGTCATCGCCATTTGTCGTCGAGTTGAGAGGCGGCCAGTGCCAGAGCGCCTGCGGGGACGGAATTCTGTCCCAATCCCGGCAGGACCACCTTGGGTCCGGGCTGAAAGGAGTCCATCACATAGCGAGGCAGGGCTTCGGCAATCGCGGCGCGCAGGGGTTCACCGAGCAACGAAACGCCTCCACCCACCACAATGATCTCCGGATGAAAAAGTTGCACCACGTGGGAAAGGGCGAATCCGACATTGTCGGCGAGTTCGCTCAGGATGGCAGAGGCCACCGGGTCACCGGCAGCCAGTGCGGGTCCCAGCCATCGGGCTTCGCCCCCCGGTTGATCACTGGCGAGGGAGGCCAGCAATCCCGTGGGCATGGCGCTGATCGCCTCCCGGACCCGCCGGTCGAGCGCCCAACCGGAGCAGCGTTCCTCCACCAGCACCCCTGATTTATCGAGGCGAACATGCCCGATTTCAGCCTCGCCCGGGCGGGCGCCGTGGTAGAGCTGACCCCGGGTCACCAATCCACCGCCCACGCCCCTCCCCATGTTGATCCAAAAGACCGGATCGAATCCGCGACCTGCCCCGAACAGCGCCTCGCCGAGGGTTGCCACGTTGGCATCATTATCGACGCGGACCGGAAGTCCCGAAACTTCAGCCAACCATGTACCGAGGGGGAAGTCATGCCATCCCTCCACCTGGTGGGAGCAACAGACGACGCCGGTCTTCCAGTCAATCGGGCCGCCAAATCCAACGCCAATGGCCGAGGGACGATGACGACTCAAGAGCGGCGGAAGCGCTTCCGCTATCTGGCGGCGAATCCCGGCGCCTCCACCGTTTCGATCCGCCGCAATGGGAACCAATTCGATGATGGTTCCGTCGATCCCGCCGACGGCGAGCTGAAGCTTGGTGCCGCCGATTTCGATTCCGATGAAGGTGTGGGGAGAGGCCATTGAAAAGACAGGCGTTCCGGGTCTTTGGTTGAGGCGATGGAGACGGTCAGGAACTGTGGGAAACTGGCATCTCCCAATCGTCATTCAAGCGGGAACTGCCCCGGCCAGCACCGGTGATCGCCTGGGCCCTGCGGATCCGGTCTCCCTCAATGGACGGTCACAGGACCTCTTCAATGGCTTCCCGCAGGGCCCCAACCATTTTCACGACTTGACGTTGAGTGGTGCAATAGGGGGGCATCAGGACAATCACGTTCCCAATGGGGCGGGTCAGGACCCCGCGCTTCGCCATGGCCCGGGTGACTCGAATCCCTGCCTGCTCCTCCAATGGATACGGCGTCCGCCGGGTCCAATCCCTGACCAGCTCGATGCCGGCGATCAGTCCGACCTGCCGGATGTCGCCCACGGCGGCCAGATCCCAGAGCGGCATCAGGGCATCCCGAAGGTTTTTCTCCAGCGTCTGGCGGGTCGCCGGGCCGTGCTCGGTATCCAATAACTGCAAACTGGCAAGGGCCGAGCTCGAACCCAATTGATTGGCGGTGTAGCTATGGCCGTGAAAGAAGGTTTTGAACTCACCGTAGTCTCCGAGGAAGGCGTCGAAGATGGCCTGGGAAGTGAGGGTGGCAGCGAGAGGCAGGTAACCGCCGGTCAATCCCTTCGCGAGGGCCGCCATGTCGGGTTGAACCTCCCCCCGTTGGCTGCCGAGGATCGGGGAATGACCATTTTCCCCCAATCCGGAACGCCCCAATCCGGTCAGGACCTCATCCGCGATCAAGAGCGCTCCATGGTCCCGGGCCAGCCCGGTGACCTGCTTCAGCCAGCCGTCGGGCTGCGGAATCATCCCTGCGGAGCCTTGGATGCCCGGTTCAAAGACGAAGGCGCTGATCGGTCGATTCCGTTTCCGGCTGCTGGTCAGAACGCGATCGAACTTCTGGATGCACTCCAGTTGGCACTGGCGGTACTCGCGGGCGTCGGCCCGCTGTGGGCGCGCCCGGTTGAAGGGGCATCGGTAACAGTAGGGCGACATGACCGCCTCCG